>DRJH01000284.1 GCA_011052285.1 Gammaproteobacteria bacterium | reverse complement strand
TCTGACAGTATAGGGGGTAGCAGTGACTGGCAGGTAAAGCCCGTTCATTGAGTAGAATGAATCCCTGGTCGGCAGTGGCCAGGTTACTGAGCACCCAAAACTCGTGCTGACTCAAGCGCACTACCAGTTCGCCTGTGCTGCTGGATGTGGCCTGATTCGGCTTCCCGGGCACCGGCAAGCCTAGCGCCAGCAGATGGGCCGCCACATTGGCCCCGCGGAAGCCACAACGGGGCCGGGTTGAACAATCCAGCAAACCCAATGGCTTATCAGGTTCATTCAGCTTGTCTGCAGTCGCTGGAACAGGAGTTTGAATCTTGTGGTAAATAAAGCTTCTCTTGCCAGCGGATTGGGATCTGAGCATATTCATTACTTAAAGCTCCTGGCGTTTATTCTCAGGGTCGAAAAAAGGCAGTTTAACCACGGTCGCGTTCACGACTTCACCATTTTTCACGCGAATTGGGACTCGGGTATCAGGAGTGCACTGGCGGATACCAACAAAAGCCATACCGATAATCGAACCGATGGTTGAAGAGTATTCACAGGATGTTACATGACCACTGATCTTGTTTCCCTCTAGCACCAGATGCCCTTCCTCAGGTTTTGAACGGTCATTTGGCAAGCTGAAACCGACCAATTTGCGGGTCTGCTTTCGTGCCATCACTACATCCAGGGAACGACGGCCCACAAAAAAAGGTTTCTTGCGATTTATGGCCCATTCGAGCGAAAGCTCGCCCGGGTGGCTCATGCTGTCAGTATCCTGACTGATGATAAAATGACCCTTCTCCAAACGTAACAGGCGTTGTGTTTCCACACCAAATGGCTTGATGGCAAACTCGCTGCCTGCCTCCATAATGGCATCCCAGAGTGCTTCTCCATAGAGTGCAGGAACATGAATTTCATAGCCCAGTTCGCCGACAAACCCGACCCGTAGCAAGCGTGCAGGAATCCCGGCAACCCGACCCTCACGATAGGCCAGATAGGGAAAGCTTGCTGCGTTCAGGCCCACATCGTCGATGATTTTTTTCAGCACTCGGCGTGCATCAGGCCCCGCCAGATTCACCCCGGTAAAAGCGGAGGTGACATTGCTGATATCGACATCAAGACGCCACTGTGCATTCCACTTCATCATATCGCGGTATACCCTCACGACACCGGATGTTGTTGCCGTGACGTAGAAGTGTTCTGCACTGATACGACAGCAGACCCCGTCATCGATGACCACACCTTGTTCGTTGGTCATGACGGCGTAGCGGGTTTTACCGACCGGCTGTTTCTCAAAGGCCAGGGTGTACATGCGATTCAATAATTCCGCAGCATCAGGACCACGAACTTCAATGCCACCCAAGGTGCCGATATCAATAAGACCTACTTTAGTCCTGACCTGTCTCGACTCATCCTGGATGCAGCGGTCGCGGTCTGCGGGCAGACCGTAGAAGCCCGGCCGTTGCCAGTTGCCTGCCGGGATCATCCTGGCCCCCAGTTGCAGGTGCCGATAGTGCATTGGCGTGCGCCGATATGGGTCGAAATTACGCCCTGCTAAATAGGCCAGTTTTTCCGGGACGAAAGGTGGTCGGGCAGTGGTTACCCCAGTTTCTGATACCGTTCGATTTGTGACAGAGGCAACTAAACGGGCGGTAGGTAAGGCCGAATGGCGACCTTGTGAGGGCCCCATACCCACAGTAGAAAAACGTTTGACCAACTGAATGTCGCGGTACCCGAGGCGGGTCGCATTGACAATATCCTGCACTTGCAGGTCTTCGTCAAAATCGACAAAGTCCTTGCCATCCGGGTGTTCGAAAATGGGCCACTCATAGTTTGGTCGGCGCGTACAGTGGACCTTTCCTGGCAGTTCTGTAGTCAGTTGTAGATTGCCCAGCGCGCAGATAGCAGCACGCTTACCATCAGCAAGCACAGATTCAAGGCTGTGAATGCCGTTGACAGAACCGGCGCTATGGACATGTTCGGGCAGTTTGGTGAGGCTAAACTCGGCAGCCAGATCATCGTAGGTCAGTTGGGCCCCGGCCTGGCAAAGTAATTGGTAGCACGGCAGATATCCCGCCGTCATAGTAAGCAGATCACAGTCGATAATTTCTGCATTGTCAGCCACTTTTCCGCGACCGATGATTTTGCGGACATCAACGGCCCGGACATGTTTTTTGCCTCTGCCAGGCAGGGCGTTGAAAACGACATATCCGGATTTAACAGGGATATTCCGGAGTGTAAGTGATTCGATCAACGCGGCGGATTCGGGTTCGGGGCGCATATCAATCACTGCAGCCACTGCAATGCCGTTATCGTCCAAATCAAGGGCGGTCATATAACCTTCATCATTGCCGGTGAGTACCACCGCACGCTGCCCCGGTTTCAGGGCATAGTGTTTCATCATCCGTGAGACCGCACTGCACAGAACAATCCCGGGTAGATCATTGTTGCGGAAGACAACATGTTGTTCGAAGGCACCGGAGGCCACGATGCACTCCTTGGCACGTATTTTATACAGGCGATTACCCTGAATTACCGGCAGATAATTATCTTTAAACCAACCATTACAGGTGGCATTCAGGAGTACATCAATGGCTTCATGTTCGGTAACCCGCCTGACCAATTCCAGACGAAGTTGATCTGCTGTAGACCCTTCAAGATCAAAACGGTGATAGCTCAGGGCGCCACCCAGCAGGGGTTGTTGTTCGACCAGCAATACTTTACCGCCCAGGTCAGCCACCTGCAGTGCTGCGCTTAAGCCGGCCGGCCCGGAGCCGACTACAACAACATCGTAAAACAAGTAGGATTTATCATGATATTGTGGTACAAAATTCAGATCTGCTTGACCCAGACCGGCTTTTTTTCGAATGATATTTTCCCATCGATGCCAGGCCCCAGTGGGTTTGAAAAAAGCCCGGTAGTAAAACCCGACCGGCATGAAACGCCCGAAACGATCAAAAACAGCATCTTTATCATGATCTAATGAACCATTATAGTTTTGACCTCGAACCTGTAATCCTGCTGTTAGCGGTTCCCGGTCGGCCAACACGTTGGGTTCGCCTACCACCTGCACCAAAGTATTGGCATCCTGGCCAGCCATGGTCAGTGGACCACGCGGACGGTGGTATTTAAAGGAACGGGAGAGTAACCAGCGACCATTGGCCAGCAATGCACTGGCAATGGAGTCACCTTCCAGGCCTTGATAGTGTTTACCCTCAAATGCAAAGTGAACGGGTTTGCTACGGTTGATTAACAAGCCCGCAGGAGGATTCAGTCGCATTGGCCGTTGATCCTGTTTGGTCATGCCAACACTTCCTTGTTAACAGTGGAGAATTCGATCCTCTCATTGAAAATTTCCGAAGGATCATAGGTTCGCTGAATTTCCCCGGTAGCCGTATGACGCTCAGCGATAAACCAGTAACCAGAGGGGGCATGTAGCCACCATTCTGTAACGATGCCGAGCCGATTATCGGAATAAAATACATAGTCAGCCCATTCGATATCGCTGCAATGGTCGGGGTCTGGCTGCTTACGGACTTCGCCGCCGAAAACAAACTCGCTGATATTTCTGGGCCCGTTAAGTGGGCAATTC
Organism: Gammaproteobacteria bacterium; assembly: GCA_011052285.1. Taxonomy (GTDB): domain Bacteria; phylum Pseudomonadota; class Gammaproteobacteria; order Arenicellales; family DRJH01; genus DRJH01. The sequence continues at coordinate 2,639 of DRJH01000284.1, read as the reverse complement.
ATCATTTTCATAGCACGGACCTCACTTAGTGACTGGCTGCGGTTGCACCCATCTCATTGACCTGTCGAAACACTTCAAAACGGTCCATGGAGAAGGGAGCGATCAACTCGGGAACTTTACCGCCGCTGGCAACCAGTTGCGCCATAGTTTTACCGCAAATGGGCGTTGCCTTGAAACCCCAGGTTCCCCAGCCAGCATCCAGATAATAGTTTTCAACCGGGCTCAGTCCCATCACCGGACTGTAGTCAGGTGTCATGTCGGTGATACCAGCCCACTGCCGCATGAGTCGAAAATTTGCCATAAACGGGAATATCTCCAGTGTACTTGCCAGTAAACTCTCTTTTAAATCCAGCGTTGAACGGGTGCTGTACAGAGGGTATGGATCCGAACCACCACCGATCACAATTTCACCACGTCCGGTCTGCTGAACATAGCAGTGATGGGCCGGGGAGCTGACCATGGGACCAAGAAATGGTTTTACGGGCAGCGTAACCATGGCCTGCAAGGGATAGGAAACAATCGGCATTCTAAAGCCGGCTTTGGCGGCAAGCAGTGAACTGAATCCGGCCACAGCCTGCACAACACAGCCACAATGAACAGTGCCACGGTTGGTTATTACTCCCGAAACCTTGCCATTCTTAATAATGAAATCAGTGGCTTCGGTGAGTTGATGCAGTTCGACGCCACGTTGCGTCGCACCTTTGGCGTACCCCCAGGCTACGGCATCGTGGCGTGCTGTCGCCCCATCCTTATGCCAAAGACCTGCCTGTACACTGAGCTGCCCCGGGTGCATATTCAGGCAGGGAATCAGCTCGGCGATTTCTGTGGGCCCGATCAGTTCGGTATGACCACCAAAGTGCTTGTTAACCTCAACCCGTTGCCGGAAAGCCCGGACAGCGGCATCGGTATATGCCAGTGTCAGCTGACCTCGTTGTGAGTACATGATATTAAAGTCAAATTCATTAGCAAGCTGGGTGAATAATTTCACAGATTCCGTATAAAAGTGGACCCCTTCCGGGGTGAGATAGTTCGAACGAATGACTGCAGTATTACGTCCTGTGTTACCACCTCCCAGATAACCTTTTTCGAGCACAGCCACATTGGTGATACCGTGATACTTGGCCAAATAATACGCGGCAGCAACACCATGTCCGCCGCCACCGATAATCACAACATCATAGCTAGACCCAAGAGCCTTGGGCGCTTGTAGATCGGCATGTCGTTCAAAAGGGAAGTTTTTGTTAATTCCAAATTTCAGTAGTGCAAATGGCATGCAATTCCCCTCAGTTGCTGACTGTACTATTGACTCATTGATAACATGATATCTTACAATGAAGCGATTGCAGGGGTGGTGGATATGTGCCAAGGCACTGACAAATAAAACCTCGGATAAATCCAAGCTCAACTACATAGCCAGGACTGAAACATGAACTACTGCCAGCCGGTTGCAGCTACGATTCTTGCCCAAGCTGCGGACTCTGTTCTTCCGGTTGTCCGGCCTCCGGTCTGGAAGGAGTGGATCCGCGTCGATTCATCCGCATGGCAATGCTGGACATGAACCAGGAGCCGGGCAGGAATGAGCGCAAATATCTGGGGTCGGATCTGGCTGGGATTGGATAATGACAACGGGGCAACTCATGTCGGGACCCATAACGCCGAATGCGAATGAACACAATGAATAGCGCCTTACCCCGCCATGCGGCATCCAATCTGAGAATAACATGAGGCCACCGGAGATGAGGGTATGATCTGTCCATGCACATGCGGGAGCAAAGGCCATCATGACACCGGTGCTTTTGTCGACTCAATGATCGTCTTCTGCGTCTTTCCGGGTAACCATCCCAGCTGCAGTGCCCGCAGAATGCGCTGCTGGCCACTCTTGGGATAGCTGCTTTTGCGGATGTGAATCTGCTCCCCATCCTGTCCTCGCAGGGTTACCGTGGTCCGGGTCTGTGTGCTCATGGTCCTGCGGATCGTCTCCCAGCTGTCATCGATCCCCTTGTGCCTTGAGCTTGCGTCGCAGTTGCTGTACCAGGTTATAGGCCAGCAAGGTGATCCAGATGTGCCCCTCCACCCGTACCGTCTTCTGGTGGTACACCGGGCGCATGCCCAGCTCCGACTTGAGACTGCGAAAGACCGCTTCCAGGTCCGTTAGCATCACATAGGTATTCCAGATCCGTTCTTCACTCCACTGGGTCTGGTTGGTCCGCAAACAATACACTTGAGCGGTACTGTGCAATTGTCGTTTGATAGATATCCAGCAGCAGTTTATAGTTTGTTTCAGGAGTATAGTGCTTGAGGTATTCAGCACGAGCATGCTTAGACATTTTCAGGCATTCCTCTGGGTGATCGAACAGCCACTGGCACTGCACCGATAGATCATGTACATCACCCGGGTTAAAGTGCAGGCCGGTGAAACCATGTTCAACAATTTCCCGCATCCCCCCGAGCCTGGAGCAAACAACAGGCAAACCGTGAGCGAAAGCTTCAGCAATAACCAAGGGGAATCCCTCGTAGCACACCGAGGGTAAAACAAGAAACTGCGCATGTCGCATGGCCAGGGAAACCCCATTTTTTGACAGTTTACCCGAAATCCTGACACCAGGAGGAGCAGACAGCAGGGTGGTTTGCAGTAACGG
>DRJH01000283.1 GCA_011052285.1 Gammaproteobacteria bacterium | reverse complement strand
TCGCATGCCTGAGAAGACAGAGTCGGACAGGAACGGGCCAGCCAGTGTTCCCTCCCATGAGGGGCCGGAACTTAAAGAAATCAGCAGAGTATAAGTAAAGAGGTTCTATCCATGAAAAAAATGACTGACGCCGAATTAAAGGCAAAACTAGGCGATTCATATACGGCCCCTATTGGGCTATATCAAAAGACCAAGGACATGCCATTTCTCGGCTCGGTTAGTTGTAATGTCGAAGAGATGGTTGCCGGTTCTTGGCAGGAAGTTATTATCGATTATACCCTGGGGCAATCCGGTATGGCAGATGGTTCCTGGTTCAAGGCAACCTTCCGTTTTTATTCGGACTGGGAGCTGTTTCAAACGACTGATCCTAAAGCGGCTAACTATGTCTCGGCGGAATATCATGCTACGCCAACGGTCGAGGGACAAAGCCCAGCTTCAGTGCAAAAATTGTCGGTGCGTTTTGACCAGAAAGGCCACGAACGTCCTTTCCAGAAGGCCGTGATCGTCGATACCTATGATGGTTATTTGAAGGCGGGCGACCATATTATTATTCGCATGGGTGACCGTCGCTTTGGTGGGCCAGGTACTCGGGTACAAACCTTCACCGAAGAATTCTTTAAATTTCGCTGTTATGCCGATCCACTCGGTACTTCACGTTTTGCGGCGGTTGAACCTGATTTAACGATCAATATTAAACCAGGCCATCCTGCCTTATTGCAGTGGGCCGGTTCGCGTCTAGTTAGACAAGGCGAAAAAATACCGCTGCGCATCCGTGCCGAAGATGAATGGGGGAATACCTGCTGGTCACGTGCCGAGAAAGTGCATGTATCGGCAACACTGGACGGTAAGAGCTGTTACGAAAAAGATATTGTTATGCCCAAAGAAGGTTGGTCAGTGCAGTTACTGGAAGACGTGCCTACTGATAAACCGGGTGAGTTAGTGGTTACCGCTGTCATGCCCGATCATCCTGCGGTTAAGAACCATACTTTCTATGTGACGATTGATAAAGAATTAGATTTTCCACGAATTTTCTATACTGACCTGCATGTCCACTCAGAAGATACCGTCGGGACTAACTCTACAAGCTATAACTTAAACTATGGCCGTGACGTAACCGGTCTGGATGTGCTTGCGTTTGCACACAATGACTTCAACATCACCACCGAGCGTTGGAAAAAAACCGTAGAGTTAATTCGTAAGATTAGTAAAGACGGCGAGTTCGTCGCCTACCCCGGGACAGAGTGGTGTGGTAGTTCCTGTGCCGGTGGAGATCATAATGTCATTTTCTTACACGATCGTGAGCCTGAATTCCCGTTCTTAAAAGATGGCACCCATGTGCGTTCGGTAGACTGGAACGAAGATTCAGGCACGACCGTTGCGAATCCAGGTGCCTGGCCTGTGGAAGAATTATGGGCGGCCTATATTGATGATCCAGAAGGTCATCTGCTAACCCCTCACGTCGGTGGCCGCCGCTGCATCATGGACTGGCATCATCCTGAGCTAGAAAAATTAGTTGAAATAGGTTCTGCCTGGGGTCACTTCGGCTGGTTATACGAGGATGCGATGCAGCGTGGTTACAAGATCGGTGCGAGCATGGCCGGTGACGAACACCGTGGCCGTTGTGGTGGTGGCGTACCGGGTACGGCCGTTTTCGGAACCAAGGGCGGCATCTCCGGTGTGATCTCACCCGAGTTATCGCGCAAGGCCATTGGCATAGCCTTACGTGAACGCCATACCTTTGCCTCGACCGGTGAGCGCACCTTTGGTTTGACCACCTGTGGTGAGTACATGATGGGCGATGAATTCGAACACAAAGGGGCCGCACAGGTGAATTATCGTTTCCTTGGTGACGCAGGCTGGGATGAAATCATAGCCTACGATCACGCTGGAGAAATCTGGCGACGTGACCTGCAGAAAGAGCTAGGGTATTCCGACCGCAAGATTCGTTTTCGCTGGGGGGGCGCACGGATTAAAGATCGTTATCGTTGGGCAGTCTGGAAAGGCAAGATCACGATCACTAATGCCGTCATCAATGAATTTGAAGGCCTGGGTTTTGAACACAAGGAAGAGACCTGCTGGCGCGAGACACCCACCACGGTTGGTTTCAAGAGTGATACCTATGGTGACGTGGACGCCATTGAAATGGATGTATCAAATATCGAGACGGCAAAGATCAAAATCGAAGGTACTATTGACGGTTATGTGAAAGTCGGTGATCCGTTAAAAGGTAATCCGTTTGTTCACTGCCCCACCTTTACCTGGGAGTTTACCGGTGCCGAGTTGCTGGAAGCGGCACGCCTGAAGAAAGACCTGCCGGGTGTTGATATGTTCCTGGCGATGGAACGTATGAGTGATTCACCTGCGCCGCGTGAAGTGACGGGTAACTTTGAGGTGGCTCCGAAGAATGGCCCACATGGTCATCGGCCTGTTTATGTGGTTGCTCATCAGATCGACGATGCAAAAATCTGGACGTCATCGTTGTTTATGAAATTCAAAAAATAAGTCTTTGTCATTCCGGCATGGTCTTAGCCGGAATCCAGAGTATGTTATTGAGGGGCACGATGTTCCGGTAAAGACCATGCCGGAATGACGTGCTTTTCTTTATACGGTGGTTGTCATTCTGGTCGTTGCAAACC
>DRJH01000282.1 GCA_011052285.1 Gammaproteobacteria bacterium | reverse complement strand
CGGAATTGTCCCCCCGGGAGGCAAATTTAGCATGTGCCGCGGCAATCTTCTGCAATGCTGCCACAGCATCGGTCATACCGGCAATATGGGCCGGATCAGTTTTTGGCCCAACGATCACAAAATCGTTATACATGACATCAAAGCGTTTCACTCCCCAGCCTGCGGCAACAAACTTAAGCTCAGACGCCTTGGCATGTACTAACAACACATCACCGTCACCATTACGAGCATTTTTCAAAGCCTGGCCCGTACCGACCGCCACGATACGCACCGGGATACCCGTTTTGGCAGTGAATTTCGGCAGAATGTAGTCCAGCAACCCCGAATTCTGGGTTGAAGTAGTGGACTGGACGACAATGCCGGATTGCACGGCACTCACCGGCCCTGATACCAAGGCCGCCAGTGTAAGAAAGGTACAAGCCTGTACAACACGATGCATCAACATATCTCACTCTCCTATACGTTATAGACAACACTACAAAACCAGCCGGCCGGCCAGATAATCGCTGGCCACTTGCGAGCCGGGACTTGACAAAAACTGCGCTACCGACGTCTGCTCGGTAATCGTTCCACGGTGGATAAAAAGAACTTCATCAGCCAATCGACGTACCTGGCCAACATCATGGGTAACAAAAATAATCTTGATACCCTGGCTGTGGGCGGATTCAATGATCGCCTCCACAGCCTGCACGGAAGCTGGATCCAGGCTGGCGGTGGGCTCATCGAGTAACAATACTGTGGGCCGGGTGATCAATGCCCGGGCCAATGCCAGGCGCTGTTGCTCACCACCGGACAACAGTCGTGCCGGCTGTGAGGCGAGCGCCTGCAAGCGTGCCAGATGCAGGCCTTCAGCAACCCGCTGTCGACGTGCAACAGCCCCGAGACCCGCATTGCCCAGGGCGAAGTTCAGGTTCGCTGCCACGGATCTGCGCAGTAGTACAGGATGCTGAAAAACCATGGCCAGGCATCTGCGCACCGCACTGTTAATCGCTTGCCCCTGCCACAATATTGAGCCGACATCCGGCTCCATCAAACCACAAAGCAAGCGCAAAAAAATACTCTTGCCAGCACCATTTGGGCCAAGCACCACGGTTCGACAACCCTTCTTAAGCACACAATCAATGTCATTGATCAAGGTTCGCTCACCGACAGACAGGGACAACCCGCTTACCTGCAGCAAGGGAACTGGGCTCTGCTGTATGCTGATCTCAGGCATAGGCCAGACGACGGGCGCTGGAACGCAGACCCATAACTGCCGCATTGACGGTGACCGACAAACTAATCAGGATAATCCCCAGTGCCAACGCCAATCCCAAGTCGCCTTTTGAGGTCTCCAGGGCGATCGTGGTGGTCATTACCCGGGTCAGATGATTGATGTTGCCACCAACGATCATGACGGCACCAACCTCGGCAATGGCACGCCCGAAACCGGCCAGAGATACCGTCAATAGACTGTAGCGGGCATCCCATAACAAAGCCCTGGCGATTTGCCAGGATGACAAGTTCAGGGAAGCGAATAAATTCCGGTATTCGAGATACAGGTCATCCAGGTGCTGTCGGGCCAAAGCGGCAACCAGTGGCGTCACCAGCAGCATTTGTGCAATCACCATAGCAGTTGCAGAGTACAGCAAATCCAGCACACCGAAAGGCCCGGAATGAGATAGCGCCAGATAAACCACCAGACCAATAACCACCGGCGGCAGACCCATAAACGCGTTGATCAGCACTTGCAATAGCGTGCGCCCGGGGAACTTCCCTACTACCAACCAGGCCCCAAGCGGCAAACCAACCAAACAACCTAGCAAAACCGCTGAAATACTGACCTGCAACGACAACATGACGATTTCAACCAGGTCGCGACTACCGGAAAAAATCAATTGCAGTGCCAACCCAAACGTTTCGGTAAAACCAGGCATCATCAACCTCCAAGCTATAGAGGCAGTACAAGCAGTCGCCCCCAATATTTCGGCCATCGGAAATCGCTGCGTACAATCCTTCTACAATCATTGATTTTCAAAAAATCAGCCGCATGAATAATAAAACATATCTTTGCGTAATAAAACATATTTTATGACAAGGTTTTGCCGTGTACTATCCACAGCTGGCTATGACGGGCCGGCTGACTGGCGCAATATGCCCGCTTCTGAGACAATGAAGTAATTCGCCATTACTACGATGCGTACTGCAAGTCATCCCCAGAAAAGGAGTGCCCATGGATACCCTGCAAAGACTTCACCACGACCACCAGAACATTTCTCGCTTGCTGCAGGTCCTCTGGCAACAAATCAGCCGACCCGACCACGACCAACGACCCGATTATGAAGTGCTGCGTGACATCATGCTCTACATGTGTCAGTACACGGACCTCTTCCACCACCCACAGGAAGAACTGATTTTCCAGCAACTTCTGCAGTATTCGCCTGAACTTGCGCCCACAATTGAAATACTGACCGACCAGCACCAGGCTCTGGTACAACAATCGAAGAAATTACAGGAGACCTTGCAGGCTGCCATCCATCAATTTGTTCTCTGGGATGACTTGCAATCGGCTCTGACTGAGTACGCCACCTTGTTGCAACATCATATGGACCTTGAAGATCAGCAGATTTTGCCGGCTGTAAAGCACCGGCTCAACGCTCAGGATTGGCAGGAAATCGAAGAACGATCAAGAATCCGCATTGACCCATTGTTTGGCAAAGATGTGCAGGATCATTTTCGTGACCTTTATCGGGTTTTGACCCGGGATTTTTCAGAGTCCGACTAAACGGGTAATCTATAAGGGCAAAACTTAGCTACAGTGGCTCTCCGGCCACCACTTCCGCCTTGTATAGCGTGTGTTGATCCAGTGCGGCCATAGCCTTGTTTTGCTCCCGCAAATATGTTGGCGTAAGACCGACCGCAGCAAATAAATGCCAGGTTGCCTGGTCGAAGCAGTCCGTATACCAACGTACATTCATATGCCCCATATGATCCATCTGCCAGGGATAAACCACCCCCCGATAGGTCTCAAAAAATCTGGCTGTCATGAGGATTTAGGCCCGTTCAACAAACTGATGAGACTGGAGCTGTCCATGCGACCGTCACCCCTTTGTTGTACTGCAGCATAAAACTGGTCCACCAGGGCAGTCAGTGGCAGGCGGGCTCCGTTACGGCGTGCTTCCTGAAGACATAGCCCGAGGTCTTTACGCATCCAGTCCGTAGCAAAACCAAAATCAAATTCGCCAGCCACCATGGTCTTGCCACGATTTTCCATCTGCCAGGACTGTGCTGCTCCCTTGGCAATAACATCGATCACCTGTATTGCATCAAGTCCGGCGTTTACGGCAAAATTGAGGCCTTCGGACAATCCCTGCACAATCCCGGCGATGCAAATCTGGTTAACCATCTTGGTCAGCTGACCGGCTCCCACCTCACCCATCAACGTAACCGCGTGTCCGTACGACCTCATCAATTCACGGGTTCGTACAAATGCCACCTGATCACCACCGACCATAATGGTTAGACTGCCGTGTTCGGCACCAATCTGGCCGCCGGAAATCGGTGCATCAAGAAAATGGATATCCTGCTTCGCACCCACCGCAGCGAGTTCTCTCGCCACATCGGCTGAGGCCGTGGTGTGATCGATAAATATACTGCCAGCGCGCATGCCAGCAAAGGCCCCATCAGCACCGAGTACGATAGATCGCAGGTCATCGTCATTACCCACGCAGGCACAGACCACGTCAGCATCAGCTGCTGCAATAGCGGGAGTCAGTGCCGTGAAGCCATCGTATTGTTCGGCCCACTGCTGGGCTCGGTCAGTCGTCCGGTTATAAACCGTTACCTCGTAGCCAGCATTGAGCACGTGGCCCGCCATTGGATAACCCATGGCTCCGAGGCCTAAAAAAGCTACGGATCGAATACCATCGCTAGCATCACTCATTTATACTCTCCGTCTAGAAGGCTGTCCGAGAATAGGGTCCGACAAGATTTTCGCTCCTGAAAAACCGCCACTTGCACCACCCTTGGTGGTTGCCACGAGGGAAAGCGAATTTGAAGCAGTATTCTGTGGCGAGGTAAATACTGGTTGTATTTAACGACGTAGAGAAAAATCGTGCCAAAGTCCGCTTATCCGCAGTAGTCTCTCTATTCTCGGATAGCCTCCAGGTGAACATTCATGACCAGGGCCTACTATGCATCAGCATGCCGAAACTGACAATCCTGAAATACAAAAAACTACTCAATCCAGCCTGGGCCCATCCCACCTGAGTACCCGCCAGGCCACCCCGGCAGATACCGATTGCCTGGCACAGTGTAATATCGCCATGGCCCTGGAAACCGAACAGCTCATACTACCGGAAAACACGGTCAAACGTGGAGTCCGTCACATGATTGCACACCCCGAACTGGGCTTTTACCTTCTCGCTGAGGCAGACACAAAGATTGTCGGTAGTTTGATGCTAACCTCGGAATGGAGTGACTGGCGCAATGGTCTGTTTTGGTGGATCCAGAGTGTCTATGTACTACCCCGGTATCGGCACCAGGGTGTATACCGGATGCTTTATCAACGAGTCAAGGAGTTGGCTTTACAACGCAACGATATCTGTGGTTTTCGCCTCTATGTGGAGCAGGAAAACAAACCAGCGCAGGCGTGCTATCAAGCGCTGGGCATGGAACCGACACGCTATTTCCTGTATGAAGAGACAGTCCCAAAATAGCTTCACCGGCTTTCAGATCGGTTGCTCGATAATTATTTCATATACAATCGCTTACTGATCTGCAAGCGGCTCTTATCCACCAAATAGCGTACGGATCGACCAAACACGGCCGGCAGCACACCGCTGATCTGGCCATTGGGATCAACCGCAGGCAGTAGTAATCCACGAAACTCAACCACATAGTACTCTGCAGTTTCCTGAAAACTGATTCGGTAATGACGCAACTCCTTCTGGGCTGACGTCAAATCTTCAATTGCTTGAAAATCGCGGTAGCAAAGCGCCCAAATGGGCAAATAGACAGCCGGAATGACCACACCCGCCGATGGTCTCGTATCCGCTTTTTCAGCCACTTCGAGACACCGATAGCCGTCACCCAGGGTACACTGGAAATCCTGATGAGCCACCCAATCCCGAGCACGCTGCACCGAAGCCTGCTCAGCAGCCATCACCGAGCCCCCAGAGAATAATAACAACACCAAAATTCGAGACAACCATGCTGTAGGCATCACTGGGTAGCAACTGTGCCAAGTTGTGTGACCACATTGCTGTTCACGTCATACAACAAAAATTTACCAAAAGGTGTCCCCAGGTACCCGTCAATACTAAAAAACTTACTGTAACTCAAGTCGGCCGAGGAAAACTCTTCATTCAGAAAATGCGGATCATTGCCACCATGCGTATGCCAGGAAGCCGTGGCCTGGGTATCACCGGGCACGGAAGACGGTCCGCCAGGATCGACATTGGCCAATTCCCCGCGGATCGGCCCGGTAGCTCCAAAGCTACCATCGGAATTGCGATAGACCATGCCACCATATTCACGGTTTTCAGCTACGGAAGTGGGATTGATGGTATTGATCACACTAAAGGCCACCTGATCCTGTGTAGAAAATCGTTGGCTGGTGTCGGCAGCAGCAGTGCCGCCACCACCCGACGCCAGTGCTGCCACCGGGATGGCAGCAAGAGCCACGATCGCAAGGTTGCGATTGCGCCGGCTACGTTCAGCCCGCTTTGTTACACGACGGCGTTTGACAGAAAATACCGGCTGTTGACCACCGAAACTACGAGAAAAGGTCAACATCACCCGCTGCTCGGTGGCATCGGTATAAAGAGGATTTTGCACCCGCTCCAATGCCAGCCCAAATACACCATAGGTGCTGCCGGTAAATACCGAGCTGAAGCGTTGATAGCGAATATCGGTGGTACTGTGAAGCTCTTCATAGCCCAACAGCCAATCTCCAAGCAAAGTATTCACCGCCAATCCATTTAGTGTTGTTTGGCGGTCACGGGCGGCCTGGAACCACAAAACAGATAAATTATCCCCGGCAAAACCAAAGGCCTGAACACTACGGTCATCGACGTTATCTGAGGCAATCTTGCCGCTGACGGCTAGCAGATCGAAATTAGCCCCGGTACTCATTGCCGCACCAAAACTATTGTATTGATAACGCTGTTCAATATTGCCATGAAACAGGTTCGGTGCCACACCAGTAAACAATGAAGGTGTGGAGGCATAATGATTATCGGATTGACCACTGGAAAACTGCAATGAGACATCACCAAATGAAAGACCGACACTCCGGTTGGCATAACCAGTGGCCCGACGTGAGGAAAAATTCAGTTCTCTGGATCCCAGCTGCCGATTCAAGGTAAGTCCGAGGGTTGGAGAAGCCGCCTGCACGATTGTGCCACCGGCCAGTTCCAGCGGCACGCTTGGCTGAATCTGTAACGAACCTAATAATCTGCCCTGGTCAGTGAAAGTAAAAATCCCGGAACCCACCGCCCCAGAACCCACTACGTTGGCAGTATTCAGCAATGTTGCTGACGACAGGCATGTCTGTACCTGACAACCAGCAGCAGCAGCCGTTTGTGGAGCTATTCCGGCCAAAGCCAGCACAATGCTACCGGTAAGGGCGCCAAAGACAGGTTGGTTCATCATTCCTGAGTCTCTCCATGCTCATGTCAATTTATGCTTGATCAAACGAAAGCGAACAAACTGTAGCACACTACACGCACCACAACAAAATACTGATTTGCCATATAGATGGGCAAATCAGACTAAGGAATTTGCAATGTGACCCCCCTGGAAAATATTGGCGCGTACGAATATCTGCTATAGTTGGGCGCTATTTGACACAACTTGCGGGCTATTCTCGGTGCAAATTGCCCAAATCACCAGTGCTAATGTTCAGCAATACTATCCACAGCAATCGGCCCTGGATAGCCGGCCACGGCATTTTGCTACAGGCTTCCAGTACGGGCGCGACTCGCAGCCACAGCGCGAACCCTTGGTCCGACGACCATTAACTCCGGTCAATTTGGTGCAGCGCCTAGACAATGGCCCCAACCAGAAAGCCGTCAACAGCTATGTTGATGTCGCCAACTACGAACTGAATAACCACCTCCGACAAATGGTCGGTATTGACGTCTACACCTGACCCGGAAATCCCCAAGAAACCGTGGCCAGGAGTCATTGCAACCAGTGGGGGTGCTGCTGCTCTTCACCCTCGTACGTGGGAATGATTTCGTACTGGCCAGACCAGTAATAGGCCATGGAGCTGCACACCAGCTCCTCCAGATTGTCCAACACTTCCTGCATCTGCAAAGATTCAGCCAACTGCAGTCGCAGCCCTTTTTGGTCGTATTTGTCGTCCATTGCCAATCACCCCATAACCGTTTACTGTCATCCCTTGTAACGGCAGAAAAGTGCTGAACTTTAGGAGAAAGACCCCGGGAACCTATCCAGGAATAAAGATCCTGCTCAGATCCGGCTCCAGGAGGCTGCCCCGGCAATCAGATTTTGGACTGACTTCTGATCCCTATCCTATAGCAGGAATCTCACGGATACCGGCTTTTTTACGATGATGCGAATGCCGAACACTGGTAGACAAGGCGGGTTCTGCCTTTGGTGAAATAGTTGCTGAAGGCACTCCGGATGCCGGCGTCACAGGTGGAACGACCAGCCCTGCAGTGACGGCGACTATTGGTGATGTGTCCTTTTCTTGTTCTCGCTTCGGTGCGGGTTTCCTGGCGGTCGCTGCAACTGGCCTTCTGGCCTTGCCCTCGCGACGTTGGGCTACGGAGGCATGTGGCCGATGTCGCGATCGCTGTAACCGTGGCAACAGCTCTGGCGTAATGTCATGATGTGGCAAACTGTGGCCGATATAGGTTTCAATATCCGGCAGTGAAATCGCATACGTTTCGCATGCAAAACTGACGGCCATACCTTCGGCTCCTGCTCTGGCGGTACGGCCTATGCGGTGCACATAGTCTTCTGCTTCCTGGGGCAAGTCAAAATTAAAGACATGGGTGACTTCGGGAATATGCAAGCCACGAGCAGCCACATCAGTTGCCACCAGCAGGTTGATTTCCCGAGCCTTGAAGGCTCGCAGCAAAGCCTCACGTTTATTCTGCACCACGCCTCCTGACAACATTCCGGCATTGAGTTCATTGACATTCAGACAATCCTGCACCTTTTCGGCAGCCCAGCGGGTATTAACAAAAATCAGGGCGCGACGTGGCTGCAATTTACGCAATAATCCCACCAATAACGGGACCTTGTCTTCATTGCCCGGATAGTACACCTGCTCTACAATCCGCTCCACAGACACCCGATCAGCATCAATCTTGATCATTTGTGGATTGTTCATATGCTCATAGGCCAGTTCATTGACGCGCAATGACAGGGTTGCGGAAAACAGCATATTAAGCCGTTCCTGCGCCGGCGGCATACGGCGTAAAAAATAGCGTACATCGCGGATGAATCCCAGATCGAACATGCGGTCCGCCTCATCCATGATACAGACCTGGATACCCTGTAGGCCATAGAGCTTTTGCTTATACAGATCAAGCAATCGTCCCGGCGTACCAATCAGCACATCAACACCGGCATTCAGCAGGCGCTTTTGCTGTTCATAACCGGTACCCCCGTAGACCAGGGCCAGCCGAAAATCAGTTGCGGCCGCAATTTTGAGCGCGTCTTCATGAATCTGGATAGCCAGTTCCCGCGTAGGTGCTAATATCAGAGCCCGCGGCGTATTACCTGAAACACCTTCGCGTCGGTCGTGGCTCCATAAATGCGTGAACAACGCCACCAGAAAGGCCGCGGTTTTACCGGTACCGGTTTGTGCCTGTCCGGCAACATCCTGGCCACCCAACAACAGTGGCAACGCAGCCTTCTGTATTGGTGTACAGCGCAGAAATCCACAAGCGTTCAAGCCATCAAGTAATGGCTGCGGCAATTCAAAGTCAACAAACTTGGTATCAGTTAGGTGTGTATCTGTCATTATCTGGGTTAGGAAAGATCGCAAAAGACCGGAAACCAGGTCGCAGGGGCGCCAAAAAACTTGCGTTTCCGGGTCAACATGCTGAGAATAGGGGTCTGCCCGATCCGTACTGTGAGAGCTGTTCGGGTAGTTGATTTTATCACAAATCCAGTGAGGTATGATATTCGATGTCCCAAGAGATCACCCATGTCAGTGATGACAGCTTTGAGCAGGATGTTTTGCAATCCAGCGAACCCGTACTGATCGATTACTGGGCCGAGTGGTGCGGCCCGTGCAAACAAATCGCCCCACTGCTCGAAGAGGTCGCCGGTGAGTATGCGGGCCGACTGAAGATTGCCAAACTCAATATTGATGAAAATCCTGCGACCCCACCTAAGTATGGTATTCGCGGCATCCCCACCCTAATGTTGTTCAAGAACGGCGAAGTCGAAGATATGAAGGTCGGCATGCTTTCCAAATCACAGCTACAGGCATTTATCGACCGCAATCTCTAGGAGGCTGTCCGAAAAGGCAGATGGCTACTGGGGTGGCCATGAAAAAGCCCCGCTACAAAGCGGGGCTTTTTATTGCTGCAGTAAAAAACAGCTTACATCATGCCGCCCATACCACCCATACCACCCATGCCACCCATATCAGGTGCACCCATCGGGGCTGCGGGCTTATCTTCCGGTGCTTCAGCTACCATAGCTTCCGTCGTAATCATCAAGCCAGAGATTGATGCTGCGTTCTGCAACGCGGCACGCGTAACCTTGGTTGGATCGAGAATACCCATGGCAATCATGTCACCATACTCGCCATTGCTGGCGTTAAAACCGTAATTACCTTCGTTGTTTCGTACCTCATTGACGACAACAGAGGCTTCACCACCGGCATTTTCCACAATTTGGCGTAACGGCTCTTCAATCGCACGA
Organism: Gammaproteobacteria bacterium; assembly: GCA_011052285.1. GTDB lineage: Bacteria > Pseudomonadota > Gammaproteobacteria > Arenicellales > DRJH01 > DRJH01. The sequence continues at coordinate 1,985 of DRJH01000282.1, read as the reverse complement.
CGCACAATATTGACACCGACTTCCTGATCCTGATTGTCACCCTTGACAGCGACTAAAGATCCAGTACAGCGAATCAGTGCTACCCCACCACCGGGGACGACACCTTCTTCCACAGCAGCCCGGGTTGCGTGCAGCGCATCTTCAACGCGAGCTTTCTTTTCCTTCATTTCAACTTCAGTAGCAGCACCTACCTTGATCACCGCAACACCGCCAGCCAACTTGGCTACACGCTCCTGCATTTTTTCGCGATCATAGTCAGAAGTGGCCTCTTCAATCTGAGCCCGGACCTGGCTGACCCGTGCCTCAATTTTGCTGGCGTCACCGGCACCATCAACGATGATGGTATTTTCCTTGCTAATCACAACCCGCTTGGCATGACCCAGATCATTGAGGGTGGTATTCTCAAGACTCATGCCGACTTCCTCGGAAATCACCTGACCACCGGTCAAAACCGCGATGTCCTCCAACATGGCTTTACGACGATCACCAAAGCCCGGGGCCTTGACTGCACAGACTTTGACAATGCCGCGTATGGTATTGACCACCAGAGTCGCCAATGCTTCGCCATCAACATCTTCTGCGACAATCACTAGCGGCTGACCAGCCTTGGCAACGGCTTCCAGTATCGGCAACATGTCGCGAATATTGGAGATCTTCTTGTCATGAATCAGAATCAGCGGATTCTCCATCTCGGTCGTCATATTCTCCTGCTTGTTGATGAAGTACGGAGACAGATAGCCACGATCGAATTGCATGCCCTCGACGATGTCAAGTTCATTGGCCAAGCCCGAACCTTCTTCCACCGTAATAACACCTTCCTTACCTACTTTCTCCATCGCCTCGGCGATAATATCACCAATGGAATCATCAGCATTGGCAGAAACCGTCCCAACCTGAGCAACTTCCTTGTGATCGGTACAAGGTTTGGAGATAACTTTCAGGTGCTCGGTTACTGCTTCGACAGCCTTGTCAATGCCGCGTTTCAGATCCATCGGATTCATACCGGCTGCGACGGCCTTAAGGCCTTCACGGAGCATGGCTTGAGCCAGTACTGTTGCAGTCGTGGTGCCGTCACCAGCCACATCGGAGGTCTTGGAAGCGACTTCCTTGATCAGTTGTGCCCCCATGTTTTCAAATTTGTCCTTAAGCTCGATTTCCTTGGCTACGGAAACACCGTCCTTGGTTACGGTCGGTGAGCCAAAAGATTTATCGAGAATGACATTGCGACCCTTCGGCCCCAGAGTGATCTTGACCGCATCGGCCAGGATATTGACACCACGCATTTTGCGATTGCGGGCGTTTTCACCAAATAGTACTTCTTTCGCAGGCATGATAGATTCTACCTCTTGATCAGTTGTTTATTCGTTACAGATGCATTGTTACAATACAGAACGTGCTGCAGTGGTGAATCAGGACTCGATCACACCCATGATGTCGTCTTCACGCATCACCAACAGTTCCTCGCCATCAATCTTGACTTCGGTACCAGAGTATTTTCCGAACAGCACACGATCTCCGGCCTTCAGGTCGAGGGCGCGCACCTCACCGTTATCCAAAATTTTGCCGTTACCGACAGAAATAATTTCACCCTGCATGGGTTTTTCAGTTGCCGAATCCGGAATCACAATACCACCAGGTGTGGTGCGTTCGTCTTCGATGCGACGTAGTACTACGCGATCATGAAGTGGACGTATCTTCATGGATTTATCTCCTTCCAATAGTGTAGGGTAAGGTTAAACTTAAGTTGTTAGCACTCACTACAAGTGAGTGCTAATCATATCCGGCGATACGGGTTTGTCAAGCAGAACCTGTTGATGTCACCGGATCAATCCGTGCTCAGTGATGTGGGGACCACAGCAAAAAAAATCAACCCCATACACTCAAAAAGAGCAGCTTCGACAACACCATCAAATCTATTTGTAACGATTCAGCGTGTTTAGATTTTGGTTTAGTACAAGGCGTTTTCGCACGGGGAATGTGAGCAT
>DRJH01000281.1 GCA_011052285.1 Gammaproteobacteria bacterium | reverse complement strand
GTGGCAAGATCCTGGTTTTTAAACAGGGCTGCCGGAATCAGCCCCAGCATCAGCAGCGGGCCATATATGTACATACCATATGTTGGATCAAACAGGTTAAGGAGAAAGAGGTCGGGAGTAGGCAATGTGAATCCACGGAAGCCTTCAGTTGAGTACGGGTTGATAAAATTCGGGTCAAATGCAGTTGCACTGACGTCAGGCATCCAGTATTGCCCGGGCAGAAACGGGTTGCCGAACATTGCCCACTGTGTGTAAAGCAGAAACAGCACGGGCGGAATACTGCCAATGATAAATGGCATAGACTCACGTGCTGCGGTTGCAAACGAGGCACTTTTTAATCGGGGGAAGACCAGATAACCGAAAAAAATAATTAATGGCACGACACCACTGTAATCCAGTGCCAGACCCAGGCCGCAAAGCGCACCTGCCCAGAATCGGCGCCACCAGCTGACGGGGAGTCCGACACCTGTTCGTTCCCACAAGAGCAGGAAGGCGGGGAAGGTTGCATACATCAACATCATATTGTGGTTCAGAACGCCGGTACGGAAAAATACCGGTGTGGAAAATGCAAATACCAGAGACAGCCACCAGGCATGATTTTTTGTTATATTTCTGGAGCGCAGCACACGGTACATTAATACAACCATGAGTGCTGACAATGGTGCCATAAAAAAGACGGAGGTAATAGCTGTTGCAGCACCAAAGCGCAGACTGAGACCTTTCTCGCGCACCATTTGCAGGAATATTTCATCGTGTTTGTGTTTTGTACGGTACCCCCACTTAGGTACCCCCTGCGTCTTGAGTCGTTTTTTATCGTATTTCTCAATCAGATCAAGTACCGGGTCAAAAATCAGCAACGGGATGGCGACAAATACCGAGGCAGTGACGTTGTTACCGATGTACCAGTGGCCATCCGTATGTTCAAAAATATCGGGGTGGTAACGTGAATAGGCATCAACCTTGAAACTGCCGGATTCAATCAGGCTGAAAGCGGGGTAATACTCACGAACTACATTGGTGGCAAAATACATGGAAAAAATGATCCAGCAGACCATGAATATCCTGGCCTCGGTAGATGCCAGTGACTTCATCGATAGCGTCCAGTGGATTTGGATGAAACAACGCTCATAATTATTTATTGACTTGGGTGTGGTGTGGTCATTATAACTTTATTTTTTATTATATGTCAGTGTGAGAGCGTAGCATGGCTACTTTAATTATTATTTGCTGGCATTACGGGCAGCTATGGCGCCCGTATTCTATACCCTGTTAATGTTACCCATTGACCATCCGGCGCAGAGGTGCTTCCCACGCACCAATCAGTGTATGGCGTATTTTCTTGGCAATTCTGACGCGTTGTGCCCGGCCCATGAGTTCGCGCATTTGTTTGACGCTGACGTCCTTGGGTTTGTAAACCAGGCTGTTCTGGTTCCACTTGGCGAAGTCAGGTTCGAGTATTTCACCATATTCATCGACCATTTCGTAGAAAGGTGTACCAGGGTATGGTGCTGCGAATGACCACCATGTTCTGTCTAATGGCAGTTTGGAAGCAAACCGGATTGAATCCTCGATGGTTTCCTGTGTCTCGCCGATATTCCCTATCATGAACATCCCGGCCGTGTAGAAGCCATTCTTTTTCAACATGTGTACTGCCTTGGTGATCTTCTTGACGTTCGTGCTCTTGTTAATAAACTTCTGTATCTCGTCGTTACCCGACTCGATACCGATATACACCCAGTCGATTCCGAGTCGATGCATCAGCTTCAGATATTGTGATTTAACCACATTCGGATGTACCTGGCACTGGATCTTGAAACGGACATTGCGATTTTCCATCTTGGTTGCCATTTCCTCCATGCGTTCCTTAGAAGACAGAAAAATATCATCCAGTATGATCAGTTTCCTGGCATTGAAGGTCTTCTGCAGGTATTCGAAGTAATCAACCACGTAGTCAACCGAATGGTAACGGACTCTGGATTGCCTCAGACCAAATCCGTCTTTGCAGAATACACATCGATAAGGGCACCCGCGGGCAGTCATGACCGGGAAATAAGGTGAAAGACTGAAATCAAAAGCAGTTTCATCAAACTGTTCCCTGGTGAACCAGGGGATGGCATCAAGTTGTTCGACGGTCATCAGATGGCCCTCATAGATACGACCCGATATATCGTCTTGATTCAGCAGGTCAACATCGCCTTGCCGGGTTGGTGGCATGCTGCCTGTTTCCTTCAGGTGGGTGAGTATATCGTGCATGGTTTGCTCGCCATCACCCTTGACTACGTAGTGGCCATGCTGCAATGCCTGCTGGGGTAATGTTGCCGGGTGAACACCCCCGTGAATAACGATTGTTTCTGATTTCTGCATCAAGGCATCGCCCAGTTCCATGGCCTGGACTGATTGATTGGTCATCGAGGAAATACCTACGATCATGGGCGATTCGGCAATCATCAGGTCTGAGATCTCGTCAACTGACAAGTCATCGAACTCCGGGCGAAACAGGTCAAACAGTTTGACAGTGTGGCCCATGGAGCGGCAGTAAGCTGCAATATACATGATGCCGTAGGGTGGCATGCGTCTGCCGGAATAGGCACCCGAATCACTGTTCTTTTTTACCCCGGGTGCGGGATTGTTACGAGTTCGCACCAGTACTAAATCTGCCATTACTTATAACCTCCAGGTCATGTTGACCTCGAATCTTCAGGTTGATCTGGCACACTCAAGTCGTT
>DRJH01000280.1 GCA_011052285.1 Gammaproteobacteria bacterium | reverse complement strand
TTGGTGATCCGGAGGCGGGCGGCCGGCTTCGAACAACCCTTGTTGGAATAGGGGGTACGGTCTTCCAGCCATTGGCAGTACCGCAACTCATTGAGGAATGTTTTCAGCAGATTCTTGATACGGCTACGGCTATTGTGGATCCATTTGAACAAAGCTTTTTTGCCATGGTTCATCTGCCTTACCTACAACCTTTTATTGATGTGAACAAACGCGTGTCTCGACTGGCGGCAAACATTCCGTTTATTCAAAAAAACCTCTGCCCGCTTTCATTTGTCGATGTCCCAGAGCGTGCCAATATTGAAGGTATTCTGGGTGTCTGCGAGTTGAACCGAATAGAGTTGTTGCGTGATGTTTACCTGTGGGCATATCAACGCTCTGCTACAAGATACTCCGCAATCAGGCAGTCACTGGGCGACCCGGATCCCTTTCGGATGCACTATCGTCAGCAGATAAGGCAATTGGTGCACGAAATAGTTAAAGAAGGTACGGGGAAGAAACCTGCAGTCGGGAAAATCAAGCAATTTGCTGACGCAACTATTTCTGCTGAAGATAAAGCCCGGTTTATTGAAATTACGGAAACAGAGTTGATGAGTCTGCACAAGGGCAATATCGCCCGATACCGGCTACTCCCTTCCGAATACACACGATGGCGCGAAGCATGGGGGCAACCACCAAATGCTTAAGCCCGGTGAACACAAAACCTTCCAGAGCTGTATTTTACCTGGTTGGTGTGGATCGTGAGGCCTGTGCTCGCTACAAACACGAGCTCGATAAGTTCTTGCCGCCGGAATATTCCAAAGTTATTTACACCGGCAGTAACAATGACTCCAAACTGCTAAAGGAATTTCATCTTGACCTTAAGAAAGAGCGCCAGATTCGCAAAAGCTTCTGCAAGTTTGATCAGCAGCCAAAGACCCTTATCGTTACTGAGAAGCCGCTGACCGGCTATGACGCTTCGGTACTCTATGCGATGTACCTCGACAAGCCGATGCGCGACCACACTTTGCTCCAGACAGCGCTTTTGGATCTGAATGAAGACTTACAGGACTACGTCATAGTGCATGAACTATTACACTTCAGTGTGCCCAATCACGGCAAACTCTGGAAGAGCCTGATGATAGCGCACCTGGGGAACTACCAGGAGCTGGAACAGCGATTGGGAGCACAGTACCGATGACCACGGGTGGCTCGAGCGTCAGGTTTATTCACAGCTCCGATTGGCAGCTTGGCATGACGCGGGCATTCCTGAGCGCGGAAGCGTTATCCCGATTCAGTCAGGCGCGCATTGATGCGATTGCGACGCTGGGCGATCTCGCCAAAGCGCATGAAGCCCAATTCATCATCGTCGCCGGCGATGTATTTGAATCCAATCAATTGTCCAGACAGACCCTGATGCGGGCGATCGACGCCCTGGAATCGCTGTCCGTGCCAATCTTTCTTTTGCCCGGTAATCACGATCCGCTGGATGCCGCGTCGATCTTTTCGACCGACGAATTTATGCGAGTCAGCGAGCACATCATTGTGTTGCGGGATATGGAATCTGTAGCGGTACCGGGAGTGCCGGACGTGGAAGTCGTCGGAGCACCGTGGCGAACCAAACATCCCAGCTCAGATCTGTGCCGGGACCTGGCAGATTCCCTTGCGCCGGCAAGCAACATTATCCGCATCGCGGTCGCGCACGGTCAAACCGATACCTTGTCTCCGGATCCCTCCCGACCCGAAGTCATTGACCTGGCGAACGCCGAGAAAGCGATTCGGGACCATAAATTTCATTATCTGGGCCTCGGCGACCGGCATTCAGTGACCGAAGTGGGAAGCACGGCGCGGGTACACTACTCCGGGGCGCCGGTTGCCACCGCTTTTGATGAAGACGACCCCAACAAAGCCTTGTTGGTGGAACTGGAACCCGACGGGCAATGTCGAGTAGAGCCTCTGGAAGTCGGCGCATGGTTATTTATCGCTGAACAGCGTGCCATGAACGGACCGAAAGACCTGGCGGCGTTTGAAAAGTGGCTGAATGAGATTCCTAATAAGGAGTGCACGGTGATCAAGGTCGGCTTCCAGGGCAGCGTCAATCTGGCCACGGCGGCAATGCTGGATGAGATCATGGATTCAAAGGCCGAGCTTTTTGCCAGCTTGCGGCAGCGGGAGCGCACGACGGACCTCGCCATCGTTCCGGATGAGCTCGATCAGGACAGCGTATCGCTGTCCGGATACGCCCGCGATACCTGGAATGAACTGCACGAGATGGCACAACAAGACAACCTGGTCGCACAGGATGCTCTCAGGTTGTTCTATCGTCTTGGCGCACAAGGCGGCGCTGGGTAGTGCGAATTCTCAGACTTGCCCTGGAAAGCTGGCGGGGAGTTGATTCCCGTGAAGTGACCTTTGCCGATGGTGTCACCGTTATTGAAGGCCCCAACGAGATAGGTAAATCGACGATTGTCGAGGCAATCCGTCTGCTATTTAGTGAACTGGATTCGTCGAAGAAGCGGGTCGTTAAATCGATTAAACCGGTCGATCAGGACGTTGGAAGCACGATTGAAGCGGAAATCAAATCGGGCAACTGTCATTTTATCTACTCGAAGACGTTCAATAAATCGAACAAGACATCCTTGAACATCCTGGCGCCGGTCAAAAAGCAGTTCACCGGCAGAGAGGCCCACGAACACGCTGAGCAGATTCTGGGATCGACAGTGGACATGGCGCTTTGGGAAGCCTTGCTGGTTGACCAAGGTGAGAAAGTCGCGCTCGCCAATATTCGCGACTCGACCGGATTGGCAAGAGCACTCGATGAGGCTGCCGGATCATCCTCAGGCGGCGGCGAAGATACGGGACTGTATGAGGCCGTTCAGGCTGACTATGAAAATTACTTTACGCTCAAGACCGGTAAACCGAAGTTCTCCGCTGAGGAAAATGCGTTTGAGAAAGCACAAGCTGCTTTTGAACAGGCGAAAAGAGTGGTCCTGGATGTTGAAGAAGATTCTCAGTCACATGAGCGTTGTGCCGCCGAGGTGCGGCGCTTGCGATCCAATCTTCCGGGCCTCAAGGTAAGAATGGACGAACACGAAACGCAGTGGCAATCCATCAAATCGCTCAGAGAGAAACTTGACGCGAAACAAAGGGAGTTAGCTTCTGCCGAAGCGATGCAAAAAGCCGTGACGGATGCGGAAACGGACCGCCAGATGTTGGTCGAGGAGATACGAGTCACGGAGAAACGCCAGCAGGACACTGCCGAAAGCCAGAAACCGTTGCGTCTGAAGGCCGAAACACTAAAAAATCGATCGGAAAAAGCACAGTTGGTCATCACCGACCTAAAGAAGAAAAGAATTGCTGCGAGGAACGCACTGGATCTTGTGCAGTCCGATGAGCGTCACCTGATCAATCTGGAAGCACTTGCGGACCAGAGGAACCGACTTGAGCAGCTAAAAAAACTATCGAAGCAGATGAAGGCTGCGCTCAAGATTGCCGGATCAATCAAGATCGATGACTCTGCGCTGCAACGGTTCAGGGAAGCGGAACGCGTGCTCGATATTGCCCGCGGCAAGAGAGATGCAGTAGCTACTACAGTATCCGTAACCGCTGAGAAAGACCTGGAGGTTGAATTCAACGGAGACACGGTTTCGTTGAGCAATGAGGACGTGGAAACCCGCAGCGTGGCTTCCGAGTTTCGCATTCGGCTACCAGGCATTGCGACTGTTGAGCTATCGCCGTCAAATTCGGTCGCAGATGTACAAGAGGATGTCGTCGATGCGGAGGCGGTATTTACCGAGCTACAAATTCGCTTTGGTGTGAGCGACCTCAAGGAAGCAGTCACAGCGAACGAGAGGAGGGTGACGGCGCAGCGGGAGGTCGATCGTCTCAAAGAGCGCGAAGCAGGGGTTCTGGAAGGCGCCAGCCAGGAAGAGATAGAGCAGTCAGTCACATCACATCAGTCGGATTGCGATGCGTATGCCGAGAATCGGCAGTCGAACGACGAGCTGCCAGCCAGTGCCACTGATGCGTCCAGCCGTGTTCAGGAAGCCAAAAATTTACATGGTTCCCGCGAGAATGCACTTGAATCGGCACGGGAAAAGGCCGACGGCTTGCAAAGTGAGTACGCACGGGTCGACGGTGAGCTTCGCATCGCGCAGCAGGAAATGGCCGGTGTAGAAGCCGCGCTGAACGAAAAGCATGAGCGGTTGAACAAAGCGCGGTCGGCAGAGGCTGATGAATCACTGGCCGAGCGCATGATGCAGGCGCGCTCGGCCGTGAAGAAACTGCAAGAAGAGACCAGCGCCATTCAAACCCGTTTCACGGAGTCATCGCCGGAATCGGTCAAAGAATTACTCAGCAATGCAAAAGATGTGTACGAACGTGCCAACACCAACCTGCGGCAGGAAGAGCAAAATCTCGCCGTATTGGCGGACCGCTTGCAGCAGGCTCAGGCTGATGGTCGATTCGAAGCCATGGAAGCTGCGGAAAGAGAGCTTGAGCATCGCGACGATACACTGAAATCGACGCGCCGCCGTGCAGCGGCCGTGCAACTGCTTTGGAACACTCTGAATGAGTATCGGGACGCCGCCCGTCAGGCCTATGTGATGCCTTTAAAGGAAGCGATCGAGCACCTGGGAAAAATTGTTTTTGGTGCCGAATTCGAAGTGGGGATTGGTGATGACTGGTCACTGATTTCACGAACACTGCACGGCAAGACATTGCCGTTTGATGACCTGAGTGTTGGTGCCAAAGAGCAGCTCGGAATACTGACTCGACTCGCTGCCGCGCAAATCGTCTCAAAGCAAGGTGGTGTTCCGCTAGTCATTGACGACGCCCTCGGATTCTCTGACCCTTCACGTTTGGAGACGATGGGTGCCGCAATTGCAGCGGCCGGCAGGCAGTGCCAGATTGTGATCCTAACCTGCACGCCAGGCCGCTTCATGCACGTCGGTAGCGCCGAAGTGGTGCATTTTTGACACTCAAGTGATTGTACCATCCTAATGAACAAAGCCAATCGGCAACTGGAGTAAAGTTGAACTATCACCGATACATTGGGATTGACTGCTCCGGCGTACAGGCGCCAGAAAGCCGGTTGAATTGAGTATAACGGACACTTTGTAAAAAGTTAGCGGGAGGTTCTGTGGATATATAGGAGCTATGGACTTTATGCACAAATCGCTGTAGCCTCCCATGAGCTTGTCCAGGAATAGATAGCCTGTTGTACATAAAGTTGACTTTGGCCAGATTTTCCCCTACGTCGTTATGTGTTAATGAGTATTCGCCTCAGATCATGAACAAATCTGCCTCAAAGCAGCTTCCCCTCACGATAGTCCTTTATTCCCGGATAGCCTCATGGTCTCGTCCGGAAAAATGCTAACTGGAGTTCACACATGCGTAAAATTCTGACTTCTTTTCTCATGCTGCTGTTTGTCTCACCAGTCTTTGCGGCACCCAAATTCACCCAGGATGTTAATTATTTTGCCCTCTCCAAGGCGCAGCCGACGGTAACCGGTAACAAGATCGAGGTACGCGAATTATTTTGGTATGGTTGCCCACATTGCTACCGGATGGAACCCTTGTTCGAGAAGTGGTTGTCGAACAAGCCGGCGAATGTAGAGTTTATCCGTACCCCCGCAGTTTTACGAAATTCCTGGGCGTTTGACGCCCGGGTTTACTATACATTCAAGGAGTTGAATCTCGTTGACAAGCTGCATCGCCCATTTTTCGACAGCATCCATAAAGAGAGAAAGAGAATTCGAAACGCTGAGCAGCTGGCGGATTTTGCCGCTGAGCATGGTATCGACCGGCAGGCGGTTCTGGATGCATTCAATTCCTTCAGCGTGGATTCTAATACCCGACGAGCCCGGGTATTATCGGAAAACTATGAAACCAATGGCGTGCCTACGGTCATTATTGGCGGCAAATACCGGAGCAGTGCAGCCTCTGCGGGAAGTTACGTGAAATTGATCGAAATTATAGATTTTCTGGTTAAAAAGGTGGCCAGTGAAACCAAATAACCCGCTCGGATTGTGTGATGAGCTATTATTTCAGCCGGTTGCAGAAGGACCCTCTAATAGCAGTAACGGATGATTGACATCAACGCCAGTCATCGGGATAATTCGCACCCCTCGGGCCGTTAGCTCAGTTGGTAGAGCATCTGACTTTTAATCAGGTGGTCGGGCGTTCGAGCCGCCCACGGCCCACCAAATGTAGGGATCAGGCTTGATGTTCAGGAAGCAGTTTACTTAGGAGTTTGGCAATATCTCACCAACATGAGGGCCGAGTATGATCGACCGATTAGCGAAAACTATACAAGGATTATTGCCACAGCAACTGAGCGACGATATTCGTCGCAACGTTGATGCTGCGGTACGTGCCAGTTTCGAGAAAATGGGCTTGGTGACCCGTGAAGAACTGGAAGTTCAGGAAGTCTTGCTGGTGCGGACCCGTGAGCAGTTACAAGAATTGGAAAAGCAGATAAAAGTCTTGGAACAGGCACTTCGTGAAAGAAATGAAGCAGATGCGAAATAGTTCCCCCATTATCCCGGCCCTGGCAGCCATGATGATACTATTTATTTGACCACCAAAGGCACAGGAATGTTGTTACCGCTAAAGCTTGCTTGATGTCTGAGTACCCGTCTGTTTCCGGTTTGAAGCCACGGGCTCTGCTGGCTGTGGAAACTTCAACTTCCGTATGTAGTGTGGCCTTGTTAAAAGATCATCAGCTCTTCGAGGCCGAAGAACTACGGCCTAATCGACATTCACAAGTCTTATTGCCCATGATCCAACAGCTGTTGCTGGAGGCGGCCATTCGTTTGCCAGAACTGGATGGCATTGCCGTGGGACGCGGACCTGGTTCTTTTACAGGTATTCGAATTGGTATCGCCGCAGTTCAAGGACTGGCATTTGCCACAGGACTGCCCATCATTGCGGTATCCAGTCTGGCATCATTGGCGGTGCAGGCACAGTTCTCCCATGTCCTGGCCATCCTGGACGCTCGTATGCAACAACTTTATTGGGGTCGTTATTGTATCGGGCACACCCCCGATGGAGACCTTCTGGCGACTTTGCAGGGGCAAGAATATGTTAGCGATCCGGAACAAGTATGGATACCCGAAGTGACCAGCTGGATTGGTGTGGGTAGGGCCTGGTCAGTTTATGCTTCTCGTTTACAAGGCAGCATAGCAAGGTTGGATAAACTTGTTGAGGATTGCAGGCCAACAGCGGCCGCAACGGTACAACTGGCGGTCAGTTACTTTAAAGAGGGTAGGGTGACGAGACCGGATCACATCGAGCCCGCCTATTTGCGCAACGAGGTGGCCACAAAGCCCGGATCTGATCAGCACAGCACCTGAAAACGTTGACTGGCGACTTCTCGTCCGTCGAGGCGAAATCTGATCATCCATTCACCGATAAACTCATCCAGGCCGGCATTGGGATCGAGCCATTTCATGAACACCGATCCCACTCCGCCACTGAGTTTCAGCCAGGCCCAGACTCGATTGTGAGCCTGTAGTGCAGTGAAGGGGTATTGGGTTCGTTCTCGTACCTTGCCGGTAGGGTCCTGCCATAAAAAAACCAGTTTATGGTGGCTTTTTGGTTTGGTATCCAGCTCAAGAATAGCAAATATTCGATCTTGGCAAGCAAAATCGAGACTACTTTTTGTCGATGGAATACCATCTTTTTCGATGGCCGTCAGGTAGGTGCGAATTCCACTATTACTGGCAGCGGTAGCCTCCCCAGCAAGTAAGGTAAAGATTGATAGGCTTAGCAGAATAGTCCTGAACAATGGCACTATCTCGAGAGTCTCCAGCTGCCGGACATCGCGCCACAGTTGCCACCGTTGGAAGAGAAGATACCCACCATGGTGCTGGAAGTAAGATCTCCGGTAAGGGAAATCTTAGCTCCCGTTTCGTCAGCGATCTGCATTTCTATTTTTGACCCTGTCACCGTACCGGTGATCGGGCCGCCGACGAAACAGGCGTCACCTTCACTGGGAATGGCTGCAGTACCCGTAACGGTGTCGGCTTTTGTGTCATGTACCGTATTGGCGGTAAAGGAAACATGATGCGTTTTGTTCGTGCTGCTGATGAACCCATCGATCACGCCACTCCAGATACCACTGATATTGGAGGTGAAACTGGTGCTGTCAGCACTGGTACAGGCAGTCAGCAGAAATGTAAGCAGCCAAAACAGGTTGCGCATTGCTAGTCCTCATGGAAGTGGTGACCTATGCAAGAGTCATCCGGGATCAACGGTCGCATTTGATTATAGAAGGTTTGACCAAAAAGAAAAGGGAGGTAAATGGTTTTCAGGGCCTTCCGCAAACTGGGAAAATAGAGCAGAGTGGGTGGTGTTGTCGAGGGGGGTTCTATTGAGGGCTACGGTTGCGTCTGGGATTGATTCTGACTACGGTGACCGATGTTCCCCGTGTCTGTACCACTTCCAACGGGTAGTCTGCAATCAGCAAAGTGGTTCCCGGATCCGGAATCGCTTCAAAGGCCTCCAGAATCAGCCCATTGACGGTTTTTGGTCCGTCGGTCGGGAGATGTAAGGCATATTTGCGATTTAATTCGCGTACATGAATTCGGCCATCAACCACCAGGCTGCCGTCGGCTTCCCGTTCGATTTCTTCGTCCATACCGGGCACAGAGCGGGTAAATTCACCGACAATTTCTTCGAGAATTTCTTCCAGTCCCACCAACCCTTGCAAGTCACCGTATTCGTTAACCACCAGTCCCGTGGTACGTCGATATTTCTGCATTTCCACTAGCTGTTTCGACAGTGGTGTGCCTTCGGGAATAAAGTAAGGTGGTGAAGCAACTTCCAGTAGATGCTGTTTGCAGAAGTCTTCGCGTTGCATTAAGTACAAAATTTGCCGCAGGTGTAAGATGCCGACGATTCGATCCATGGATTCCTGGTACAGGGGCAGGCGGGAATGGTGGGCAGTGACCAGTTGCTCGATGACTTCATCAAAGTCATCATCGAGATCAATTGCCTCGATCTGTTGCCTCGGGACCATGATGTCATCTACTGTAATATGTTCCAGATCAAGGATGCTGAGCAACATTTCCCGGCGTGACTGTGGTAGCTGGGTGGCTGATGTTTTCAGAACGGTGCGTAGTTCTTCGGTGCTTAAATCAAATTGGCGCCGTTGCAAGGAAACACCGAAGATGCGCAGCAGGCCGTTTCCCATCATGTTGATCAGGTGGACGATGGGGAGGAAGATTTTTTGTAGTATTGTCAGGACATAGGCAGCCGGGTAGGCAATAAATTCAGGGTGCAGGGCGGCTAGTGTCTTGGGGGCAATTTCCGCAACGATCAGTACCAGCAGGGTCAATAACAGACTGGCAACAGCAATAGCCGTCTCACCATAAAGCCGCAAGGCGATCACCGTAGCTACTGAGGCTGCCGCAATATTGGCAAAATTATTACCCAGCAAGATAGTACTTAACAGGCGGTCCGGGCGCTCCAACAAGGCACGGGCCAGGCGTGCGCCGTGGTGCCCTTCACTGGCCAGGTGGCTGAGTCGATAGCGATTAAGTGCCATCATGGCGGTCTCGGAGGCGGAAAAAAATGCGGAAAGCAGCAGTAGAATGACCAGCATCAATACCAGCCCGCCGATCGACAGAGTATTCAAGCGAAGCGGTGCTTAGGAGTCGTCATCCGGGTCTGTGCAAGAGAATTTCCAGCACAAACTTGGTACCAAAATAGCCGAGTACCAGCACTAAAAATCCACCCAATGTCCAGCGTACTGCCGTTTTGCCACGCCAGCCAGCGAGTTTTCGGCCAGCCAATAGAATGGCAAATATCAACCAGGCACCAATCGATAATACGACATGATGGTTAAAGACAAAGGCCTTGCCGAATAAATCCTGAGAAAAGACGATACCGGTCACAAGGGTGATCGATAGTAGGATAAAACCTGTAGTAATAAACTGAAAAAGCAACCTATCCATGGTCAAAATGGGAGGCAGTGAGCCCAGAAGCTTGTTGGTATGGTGTTGCCGAAGGTTGTTTTCCTGTTTGGCCAGCAGCAGGGCTTGAGCAACGGCCAGTGCCATCATTGCAAAACCGCTGACAGCAGTGATCCAATGAGCATTGAATAACAGTTGGTTGTCTTTCGGATGATAGTCTGGCCCACTCCATACCAGGGTAATCGTCAGTATTATGGCGGCGGCTGGCATGAGCAATGTGGCCAAGCTCACAACCGGGCGGTAACGGGCCACCACCCAGAACAGCAGGGCAATGATAAAAATCACCAGCGACGCAGACTGGCCGAGTCCAAAATTGATACCATCACCGAACCACAAAAGGATGATATGCAGCCCGTGCATAAGTACGGCAATGGCAATCAGCAACATCAGTGGATCGGTGCCCTTTTTCTGTACAACAGTCGATTCACTCATGAGCCTCATCCATGAAAGGATGCCAGCCGCAGTGTAGAGCAGTATTGAGGCGATAAGAAAGGCAGTATTCATAGCAAAATGGTGTTGTTACTGGTGGCGAATGTCCATTTCAATGTCCTGACGTGGCACTGTGTATCCCTTCATTATACTAGGAGCCTGTCCGAGAATAGGGAGCCTATTGCGAAAAAGCGAAGTTTGTTCCGATTTTCTCATGATTTTCGTTAAATACAACCAGTATTCACCTCACCATGGAACGTAACCCCAATCCGCTTTCCCTCGAGACGACCGTCACGGATGGCACAAGCACCGAGAATGGCGCAGGCACCGGTTTTGCAGGAGCAATTAACCGGTCGGCCCCTATTCTCGGACAGCCTCCTAGTGAAGTGGATCCTCAAATTTACTTTTTTTGGTGCCATTACTGATTCATTTGTGTTGTTATGCTGCAAGGTCCGAACAGGAATACGGGCCTTGATGTGGATACAATACTATGGCATCACAGGGAAAATGGGGACAAAAAAAAATGCCTGTCAACGTGAGTTGACAGGCCAAAATCATCAAGGAGGAGGATGATGAATTCTTTACAGATCGTGCCTTAACTATAGTTCATTTTCGAGACAAGTCCAGTTTCTGCAGCCATTCATTGGTCATTTCACAATGCCTGGCAAAATCCCAGTAGACAAGCCAACAAATATTCTAAAGAACACCCTGAACGACTCGCCTGCAACAAATGCTGCAATGCAACATTTGTTGCAGCGCATCATAGCCATGTGAAATGCTTCTGTCAATAACTTTTTTCATTTTTTTGTAACTATTCAGCGCATTCATCTTTTGTCCCATTACGGCGTGTGTTCGTACTCGAATGCTCACAT
>DRJH01000279.1 GCA_011052285.1 Gammaproteobacteria bacterium | reverse complement strand
AGAGAAAAATGTCCCGACCGTAGCCAGTTCATTGGATATGGCGCTGGATGCGCTCGATACTGACCGCGAGTTTCTCAAGGCGGGCGGGGTCATGAGTGACGACATGATCAATGCATATATTGCACTGAAGATGGAAGAGGTGACCCGCCTGCGTATGAGCACCCACCCGGTCGAGTTCGATATGTACTATAGCGTCTGACACGATAGCACAATCACATCCGCAGCGGCAGGAGCCCGAAGCCTGGTGTTCTCTGCCGCTGTGGTCCTGTACTGGGATACTCCATGGCATGCTCAACACCCACCATCCTGCAGGCTCTCAGCACGGCGGTGCTGACGCTGGATGGTGGGGACCGCATTCAAACCGCGAACCCCGCCGCAGAAGCCATTTTCGAACAAAGTGCCAGTCGCCTGCTGGGTCAATCACTGGGCAAACTGTGCGGCCCAAACAACCCTTTGCACACCATCCTGCAACAGGCGCGTCAAGCCAGGCAGCGCTATAGCGCCCGTGAAATCAGGCTCACCCTACCATGGAACAGCAGCGTTATTACTATTGACTGCACCCTGACACCGGAAGAAACACCGGATGAACCACCTGGTTTGGTCGTCGAAATCGTCCAAATCGATCGCTTGTTACGACTGGCCCGTGACAATCATCTACTGGCCCGTCAAAAGTCAATCAAGCGGATGATCCGTGGACTCGCTCATGAAATCAAGAACCCACTCGGTGGCCTGCGGGGTGCCGCTCAATTGCTCGAACGCGAACTTGGGCGTGGTGAGATGCGAGAGTTCACTCGTATCATCACCCATGAGGCCGACCGCCTCAGCCAACTGGTTGATCGCATGACTGGCGGCTATACGCCGCTACAATACGCACCCCTGAATATTCATGCCCTGTTGGAGCATGTGCGTAGGGTATTACAGATTGAGGTCCGTGAGAACCTCAGTTTTTGCCGTGACTATGATCCCAGTCTACCGGATATTCTCGGCCACAAAGAAAGTCTGATCCAGGCCTTATTCAACATCCTGCGCAACGCCATTGAGGCGCTTGGTGGCAAAGGGAGGATTCATCTGCGAACCCGCATCGAACGCCACCTCACCATCGCTGAAACCCATCATCGTCAGGTGGTACGAGTCGATATTGAAGACAACGGACCGGGAATATCCCCGGCAGTCATGGACAATATTTTTGAGCCCCTGATTACGGACAAAGCCGACGGCTCAGGTCTGGGACTGACCATCACCCGTGACATTATCCATAAACATCATGGTCTGGTCGAATATTGTAGCCACCCGGGTTGTACCTGCTTCAGTCTCTATCTGCCGATTGCATCTTCCCATGGGGAGGTCGAGGTCAGCGGATGACGACCAGTAACGAAACCGTCTGGGTGGTTGATGACGACGCTTCCATTCGTTGGGTTTTGGCCCGCACACTCAGGCAGGCTGACCTGGATGTACGCTGCTTTGAATCCGGTGGACCGGTTCTAAAGGCCCTTGGGCAACAACACCCGGCAGTGATCGTTACCGATATCCGCATGCCCGGCATTGATGGACTCGAGCTCCTGGAAGCGATTCACCAGCAGGCTGCTGAACTGCCCGTGATTATCATGACGGCGCATACTGACCTCGACAGTGCAATCGCCGCCTATGGAAGCGGTGCTTTTGAATATCTGCCCAAACCTTTTGATATCGACACCGCCTTGGCATTGGTACAGCGGGCCCTGCAACTCCACCCCGACGAAAACCGGGTCACCGGTGACAGTACTGCGGTAACAGAACCCACCATGATCGGCAAGGCGCCGGCGATGCAGGAAGTCTTTCGTGCCATCGGCCGTCTGTCTCGTTCCAGCCTAACCACCCTGATCTGTGGCGAATCCGGTACCGGCAAAGAATTAGTGGCACACGCCCTGTTTCATAACAGCCCACGGGCCAACAGGCCCTTTGTGGCGATTAATATCGCCGCCATCCCGGCAGAGCTCATGGAATCTGAACTGTTCGGCCACGAAAAGGGGGCGTTTACCGGTGCCACAGGGCTACGCAAGGGACATTTTGAACAAGCACATGGAGGCACCCTGTTTCTGGATGAAATCGGTGAAATGGCCCCCGCACTACAAACCCGGCTATTGCGGGTTTTATCAGATAATTCCTTTTATCGAGTCGGCGGCCACCAGCAGATCCACGCTGATGTACGGGTCATCGCGGCGACCAACCGCAAGCTGGAGCAACAGGTCACAGATGGGCAATTTCGTGAGGACCTCTACCATCGCCTGAATGTAATCCGTATTGACCTGCCGCCCCTGCGACAGCGTCCTGAAGATCTCCCTGCACTCAGTACCGCCTTTTTGCAACGTGCCGCAAAAGAGCTGGCCGTGGAGCCAAAATGGCTCAACCACGAAGCCTTGGGCTACTTGCTGCGCTACTCCTGGCCTGGCAATGTCCGGCAACTGGAAAATACCTGTCGCTGGTTATCGGTCATGGCCCCGTCCCGTGAGATTAGAATCACCGATTTACCGGAGGATATTTTGCTGACCGACACAAGCGAACAGGCCCCGGCCAGATGGCAGAAAAATTTACAGAACAGGGTTCAGCAATTACTACGCAGCGGACAAACCGCTATTCTGGCAGATTTGTTGCGCGAATTTGAAGCCGTGCTGATTGATGAAGTCCTGCATCACACGGCCGGCCATAAACAGCAAGCGGCAAAAATATTGGGCTGGGGTCGTAACACCCTGACCCGCAAACTCAAGGAGCTGGGTCGTTGACCTTTACAGGATCCGTTTCCGGTAACTTGCAAAACCCCTGTGGCGGAATATCCAGTGCGCTGTTGAACTTGCTCGAAAGATTCTGGAATGCGATCAGACCCGTCAGTTCCACTATCGCATCCTCATCGAAAAACTGTTGTAATGCTTCCATCATGTTATCCGTCACTTGTTGGTCAGAATAAGTCACCGCTTCCGTATAGGTCAGCACACAGCGCTCAAGTTCACTAAACAGGGTGCTGTCCTGCCAGTGATCCAATGCTTCCACCTTGGCCATCGAACCTGCCCGTCGTGCCAGGGTGGAGGAATTGATATCCACACAAAACCGGCACCAGTTGATCTGTGAGACCCGTACCGTCACCAGGGAACGCAGCACCGGGTCGAGCGGTGATTTACTACGATCCAAAACGCCATACAACATGGCGACCGCGGCAAATAACTTCGGCACCCTGGCCCACAGCAGACCAGGTTCTAAAACCACACCATAGCGCCTCTTCTGACTCCAGAAGAAAGGCCGCAAAAACAATGGATAAGCCGATAGAGGGCGGGTAGAAATTCTCATCGTGGTGGTCGCTCCTGTGACGGTAGTGATTGGCTATGAGGATGTCGATACAAATCTGCCACTATCTCAGATCATAACCATAACGCTGGATAGCGGGGCGGACCCACTCCACAATGCCGGCCAACTGTGAGCGATAATGACGATATCGGTTCACTGAATCGCTGTGGATCGCCTCATTGACCTGGGCATAACTACGTGTTTTGACGTGAACCGTACTCAACTCCGGTCTCACACAGTCTTCTTGCCAGGGTAACCCCACATATTCCAATAGCGAGTGCAGCGTTTCTTGTGGGTCGGTCACCAGATCCTGATAGCGGATTTCCCGTACAGCACACTGCGTATTTTGTTGATAATAATCAATTAGATCCATCATCCTCTGATAGTGTCTGGCGGTGATCTGCAGACTCGCAGTATAGCGGTGGAGCTCAAAATTGGCAAAATAAGCGGACAAACAAGCATCCAACGGGTGTCGCGAGATATGAATGACCGGAGCATGGGGAAAAAGCAGCCTGATAAGGCCCAAGTGCAACGCATTGTGTGGCATTTTATCAATCAGCCAGGCGCCCGACCCGTCTGATTCCCCGGTCTGTGGTAGTGTCGCATAGTAATGATCGCGCAGTTGCTGAACCTGTACCGAGGTCAGCGGCTGCGCCGGATCAAACAGGCAATCCGGATAAGGCAGGTCTGACCCCAAAATTTCCTCACAACCTCCGCCCACCAAATCCAGAATCCCCGGCATCTCACCTGTCAGTGAAACTCTGGTATGACGACCCAACATCTGCGTTAGTAAACTGGTACCGGATCGCGGAAAACCCACAATAAACAAAGGCCTCAACTGCGGATCAGGCCCCTGTACTGATGATGTCACCAAGGTTTGCCGGTGTAACCGTTCATTCGCCATACTGAAGGCTACCTGCAATTGATTGCACCGCCGGATATCCGCTGCCTCATCAAAATCATCCACAAGCAGCCGATTCTTGGTTTCGTTGGCCTCCTCAAATATTGCAAAAGCCTCTGCATAACGGCCCAGCCTATCCAGAACGGTGCCCTTTTCAAACAAATACAGAACCTGGTCCGTACCTCCAATCATCGCATTGCTGTCAAGCTGTTCAAGCACCGACAAGGCGGTGACAAAATCCTGCTTGCGCCGAGCCAATGCAGACCTGAGTACGAGCAAACCAACATGCCCCGAGTCATTCCCCTGGCAGCGGTCAGAAACCTGGCTTGCAAGCTTGATGTTATTATGGTATTCCTCGAACCAGGCCCAATTGAACAAGGCATCTTGATGCCCGGGCTCAAGTGCCAGGGCGCGGGAAAATTGTTCCCTGGCCAGGTCGAGTTGCTCCAGTGCCATCCGGGTCAAACCGATATGATTATGCAGATCAGCAGTCTCCTTCTGCTGCAGCGCCTGTTCAAAATGCCGCAATGCCTGCTGATATTGACCCTGGTCAAGTGATAGAACACCGAGATTACTGTGTGCTTCAGCAAATTCCGGTACGACCTGCAAGGCTCGATGATAGTACGTTACAGCCGATTCTGATTGACCCAGTTGCTGACAAACCGCGCCTGCATTAACCAGTAGTAGCGGATTCCAGGGTGCACTATCCAGGGCGGTGAGATAACAGGCCAGCGATTTTTCCATTTGCCCTTGCGCCTGGTAAACCCGACCGAGGTTATTGTTAGCGTCCACGTCTTTCGGGACGAGTCTCACGGCACACAGGCAATGCTGCATTGCGCTGTCGACCTCACCGAGCTCCAGACAGGCCAGGCCCATATTACACTGTGCCGATGCATTATCAGGGTCGCGTTCGAGCAAGCGCCCGAGCAGTGATCGCGCCCTGGTCCAGGCCCTTTGCTGCAAGGCTATCAGGCCACATATTTCCAGTGCAGCTTTATGCGCAGGGTTTCTTTTTAAAATTTGACGGCAGATTTTTTCAGCCTGACGATAACGCCCAGCCTGAAAATGGTTGACCGCCCTGGTAAAATCCCCCGCTAGCCGAGCCATACCACTGCCAACCTGCCTGGGAAGCATTTCTGGAACTGCGTGTCATGTCCTCCCATCATGCCTGCTCTCAGGGTCGACTCAAGCGACTCAGGAGTCAGATGGAATGGCTGTGGTCTGTACTTCAAAAGGGGCATCATCAGAAACCGAACAAATACCTTCCGCGGCCATGCCCTTGCAGGTTCCATACAAATACATGGCGTGTTCCTGCAGGGCAAAACCGGCGTTATTGGCGATTTTTTGCTGCCGCCTTTCCAGGGCGGTATCACAGAATTCAAAAACCCGATCACACTCCACACAAAAAAAGTGGTCATGGTGACCACTGTCATTGCGCTCAAAAATAGCCCGCCCTCCTTCAAAATTATGTCGCATCAATAAACCTACAGACTCAAACTGAGCCAACACCCGATAGACCGTCGCCAAGCCGATTTCCTCACCCTGCAGCTGCAGTTGTTGGTAGACATCATCGGCGGTCAAGTGCCTCACCGCACTTTGCTGCAATATCTGCATAATTTTCAAACGCGGCTGAGTAATTCGCAAACCGACATTTTTCAGATTCATGGGTTCAGCCATCACTTTGCCTCCTGGTTAGTATCCTATCCTCAACCGCGGGCACAGGCAGGCAGCTCACCAGCCAGTCCCGTAGCCTGCCGTAAGGCGTAAAGTCGTGCCGGATTGCAGTGTCCAAACGCCTGCAACCCGGTACTGCGCAAATGGTCAACACCGGGCAAACGACTACCGAATAGCTGTTTAAGCGTATCAATAGTCCACAACAAATTGCTGTTTTCGGTCAGTCGCCAACGTTGATAACGCAGTAAAGTCAGTGGATCTGCCGGATCCTCACGGCCGCTGTGTAATTGCTCCTGCAGCAACTGCAACAAGCTGCCGACATCCAGCAACCCCAGATTGGCACCAAGTCCGGCTAAGGGATGTGTGCGATGTACGGCGTCCCCAAGCAACACCACACGTCCGGCAAAATACTTGCTGGCCTGACGACGGTATAAAGCGAAGCACTGTCGTTGGCTGAGCAGGTGTAAAGCACCAAAGCGATCTCCCACTGCAGCTTGCAGTGCTTCAACAAATCCATTGTCACCCAAAGACAGAAGCCGTTGAGCACCCGGGTCATCCGTGGTCCAGACAATCGAACAGCGCCCTTCGGTCAACGGCAGCATTGCCAGCGGCCCGCTGTGCAGAAACCGTTGCCAGGCAGTGTACAATTGTGGTTGCTCGCAAGCCACCGTCGCAACAATCGCGGTCTGCCGATAGGGCCAGCCTCGACTGGGTATACCGGCCTGATGGCGAACCCGGGAATTCATCCCGTCTGCGGCTATCAGCAAGCGGGTTCGCAGCCGTCGACCAGTATCAAGCTGTAACTCGACACGATCTTTACCCCGGTAGAGCTGTTGCATAGTGGTCTGTTCATGGATATCGATATGCTCGAATCTGTCGGCTTGCTGGGCCAGTACTGCAATCAGCGCCCTGTTTTCAACAATCCAGGCCAGCTGCGGCTGACTAATCTCCTTACTATCAAAATGGGCCTGTGCCTGACCGTTGTGGTCACAAACCTCAATATGCCGCACCGCTCTGCAGCGGTAGGCCTCAAGCTGCGACCAAACCCCGAGGAATTGCAACATATTCTGTACCGCAAGATTGATCGCGCTGACCCGTAGATCATAGTCCGCAGGCGCCTCGGAGGGTAGTGGTTCAGGCAGCCTGTCCCGCTCCAGCCAAGCCACCCGCCAAGGCAGCTTACCAAGCCCACAGGCCATGGCAGCGCCAACAATACCGCCGCCAACAATAATGATGTCGTAGTCTTCAGTGTGACTCATTCATTTTCCCCTGTAGGTCTGGCCAGGGGCAACCCCAGGCTGAGTTGGCTGCGTGGTCCGGCCAAACCCATAGTGTGCTGTAGCAGCCTGCGCTGTACGAGCGGCAGTGAGTCCACCAGCAGCAACCCAATTTGCCGTGCCAGCGACAAACCGGGCCATTGTTGGGTAAATGCCGTCATCAGACCATGGGTAAAACCCTGAACCCTGCGGATGTCATCACGCCGCAATGCCGTATATTTCTGCAATACCCGGTCACTACCCAGATCTTCGCCATGCTGATGCGCAGTCGCCAGCACTTCTGCCAAGTGCGCAACATCACGCAAGCCCAGATTAAATCCCTGGCCGGCGACCGGATGCAACAGATGAGCTGCATTACCGAGCAGTACAGAGCGTTGCTGTGCCAGGGGCTCAACCCGACTCCGTGCCAAAGGATAGCGCAGGCGAATGCCTGGTGCAGTAAAAATCCCGGCCCTATAACCAAAATCAGCCTGAATTTGAGCCAGAAATTGCGCATCATCACAGGCCCGCAAATGGTCAACCCGGGCTGCTGGCAAGGTCCAAACCACGGAATAGCGATTTTCGCGCATCGGCAACAATGCCAAAGGCCCGTGTTCGGTAAAACGCTCGAAAGCGCGGCCATTATGGCTCTGCCCGGTACTCACCGTGGTCAGTAGTACTTCCGCCTCATAAGGCCGTGCATATACTTTATAGCCCAATTGTTCACGTAAAGATGAGCGACCGCCCTCTGCAACCACCAGTAAATCGCCTCGTAATTGCAGTGACCCTTGCTCGGTTTTAACCTGAACCGTTACCCGATCCACAGCGGGCTGCACCGCCTCGACCCGGGCCGGGCAATAATAATCCACTCCCAAAGCCTGCTGTAGTCGATCCAACAACACACGGCCCAGGACCCGGGTCGGAACGACATAACCCAGAGCGTCAACACCCATGCCGGTACAATCGAGACGACAGATACCAAAACCACCGCGTCGCGATATGTGGATACTGCGAATGGGTTCAGCATCGGTTGCGATAATTTGCGGCCACACACCCAAACCAGCAAAAATCAGACGTGAACCCCAGGTCAGGGCGATGGTACGTTCATCAAAGCTGGGCTGATCAGCCGCTGCAAATGGCACGGCCTCAAGCACACAGCAACGCAAACCCGCCTGTGCCAAGGCACCACCGAGGCTGGCACCCACCAGGCCACCACCGGCGATCAAGACATCATACGGCTCAACTTGCTGTTTTCTGGTCAATCCCTGTAGTCCTTGCTATGGTAACTCAGGCAGCCATCAGGCTTTCAATTTCATCAGTTGTCCGGGCCAAACCCTGGGTGAGAATCTCGGGACCATCGCGGGTCACCAGTACATCATCTTCAATACGAATTGCGATATTGTGCCAACGGACCTCAATATCGCTACCCGGAGCAAATAAAGACCCGGCTCTACAGTAGACACCATGCCTGACTCCAGTGGGCGCCATGCTCCTTCCACCTTGTAGTCACCAACATCGTGGACGTCCATACCCAGCCAGTGGCCAGTACGATGCATGTAAAAACGCTTATAGCTCCCCGATTCTATCAAGCCATCGACCTCACCCTTAAGCAGGCCGAGATCCACCATACCCGTCACCAACACCCGCACAGCGGCTTCATGAGCATCATTCCAGAGTTTGCCGATACAGGTATGCTCCACTGCGACTTGATGGGCTGCCAACACAATGTCATACACCACTTTTTGTTCCACACTAAACTGGCCATTTACCGGGAAAGTGCGGGTAATATCTGCTGCATAGCAATCAACTTCGGCTCCAGCATCGATCAGTAGCAGCTCTCCGTCTTCCAGGGTTGCCTGGTTTTCGGTGTAATGCAACACCAGCGCCCGACTGCCACCAGCAACAATGGTGGGGTAGGCCTGCGCGCGGCAACCGCCCTGGTGCATCACATATTCCAGTTCAGCCTGAAGCTGGTATTCCTTCATACCGGGGCGACATACCCGCATGGCACGCTGGTGTGCTGCAATACTCAGCTTTGCAGCACGCCGCATGATCCGCAGCTCTTCAGCTCGTTTCACCAAGCGCAACTCATACAAAATAATCCCCAGATCAACGAATTCCGTAGGTGCAGTCACACCACTGCGGGCTCGGGTTTTGACCTGATTGACCCACTGAATAAGTCGACTGTCGAAATCATGGTGGCGACCCATGCTGTAATAGACTTTAGTGCGATTTTCCAATAGGCCCGGTAATATTTCATCAATATCATCAATTGGATAAGCATCATCAGCGCTATAGCGATCAACCGCACCTTCCAACCCTTCGCGATAGCCGTACCAGGTTTCCTTGTCCAGGTCTTTTTCACGACAGAACAACACATATTCACCCTGCTCTCGCCCCGGAATTAATACCAATACCGCATCCGGCTCCGGGAAATGACTAAGGTAATAAAAATTGCTATCAGGCCGAAAATTGAATTGCACATCACCATTACGCAATGATTCCGCCCCCGAGGGGATGATGGCGACACAATCTTCACCCATCAGCTGCATGACACCCCGCCGGCGACGGGCCAATATCTCGGTATTCATCAAAAATTGCTCTCTATTCAATTATTCGTTGGTCAATTATTCGTTGGT
>DRJH01000278.1 GCA_011052285.1 Gammaproteobacteria bacterium | reverse complement strand
TTGGGCCAAAAACTGATCCGGCCCATATTGCCGGTATGACCGATGCCGTGGCAGCATTGCAGAAGATTGCCGCAGCACATGCTAAATTTGCCTCCCGGGGGGACAATTCCGGGACCAACAAAAAAGAAATCTGGCTGTGGCAGCAAAGCAAAGTTGATCCGGCCAAATCCAGTGGAGACTGGTATCGCGAAACCGGCTCCGGGATGGGTGCGACATTAAATACCGCAGTGGGTATGGGGGCCTATACCATGAGTGATCGGGCGACCTGGATTTCTTTCAAGAATAAAGCCAATTTTCGTGTTTTGACCGAACATGATCCCAAGTTATTCAACCAGTATGGTGTAATTCTAGTCAATCCAGCCAAATACCCCCAAGTTAAGGTAAAACAGGGCCAGGCCTTCATTGACTGGTTGTTGAGTCCGTCAGGCCAGCAGCTGATCGCTTCATACAAGGTGGGTGGTAAACAGTTATTTTTTCCCAACGCCGGGAAATAAAGTGCCAGTAGCGGCAAGCTCGATCAGGGGGTATTGTAGTGAACATGGCCCTGCTGGCTGATGTCGTAGTCCAGCAGGGCCGCTTGTTCGGTAAAGTGGGTTGTTTTGCAAAATTGCCATAATTGTTGTAACTCAGGCTCAAAGAACCAGTGCCGCTGTATGGCCAGATCATAGCGCTCCATGATCAGCGGAATAAAGTCGAGATGGTACTGCCTGGCCGCAGCAGCGATACCCAGACCGGCATCGGCCTGATCAGTAGCGACGGCGGCAGCAACATCATTTTCGGTGCGTGCCGGTTGCTCAAGTGTCAATAGTTCAGATCGCTCTATGGCGGCTTCTTTGAGCAATTGTTGCATGAGGATATAGGCCCCCGCTTTTGGCTGACGGTCGATGACCCGAACGTGGCGTAAGTCCTCTAAAGCGTGGATTTGCAGAGGATTGCCATTGGCAACGATTAGCCCCTGCTGTCGTTTTGCCCACTCCAGGAGTACCAGGGGCGGGGCGCCCTCTAATGACTGAACGTGGCGGCGGTTCCAGCTCGCGCCTTGCTGTTCGCGAATGTGCGTGCCAGCCATAATCACACGGCCCACTGCCAATTGCTCCAGGCCTGCGAGGCTGCCATTGAAATGGACGGCGATTTCGGTCTGTGCTTCCCGTAGCGCCCAGTCAAGCAGGGGGTCGTGGCTGCCGGTGCAGATCAGTGCTGGTGGTATAAGGTTCGTCGTGTCGGGGGTATATTCCAGGTGTGATCGCAACCATTCATTGATCAATTTGTGGGGGAAGAGCAGTTTCCCCGTGGCACGCACGCAGGGAATTTTGCCGGTACTGACCAGCTCATAGACCTTACGTTCTTTGAGTCGTAACAAGGCAGCGACCTCACTGGTGGTTAGATACTCTGGCGCTGAATGGTGCATTCGTATATTGCTCCGCCGTGGTGCGGCCAGTATCGTGAAATTGCTCCTGCATACGCAAAAAATGGAATCGATTTGGTGGCGTATCCGGAGCAACTTTGGTTGTATGGCCATCGCAGCGAAGAAAGCGTCACGAAATGCACAGCCTCCTGGCGGGAACTACCGCTTGGTGAGCATTGCTGTTGACGCTGAGCGGTGGTCGCTGTAGGCTGAGCCCGCATTTTATCGTATAACAACGGGCAGTGGGTGGATTGTCTGAGGCTTGAATCTTCGTGTATAAAATTGCTTTTTACCCAGGTACCTTTGACCCCTTTACCGAGGGGCATATGGATTTGGTACAGCGTGCAGCGCGCCTGTTTGACAAGGTCATTGTGGCAGTTGCTGCCAACAGTGCCAAGCAACCATTATTCAGCCTCGATGAGCGAGTGGAGCTGGTGCGCACCGTGGTCTTCGAATTTCCTGTGGTGGAAGTTATCGGTTTTGATCACTTATTGATTGACTGTATGCGCCAACACGGGGCCAGAGTTATTCTACGCGGCTTGCGGGCTGTTTCGGACTTCGAATTTGAATTTCAGCTGGCTTCAATGAATCGACGTCTTGACCATGAAATCGAAACCGTATTTCTGACTCCGGCAGAGAACTTTACCTTTGTCTCCGCCTCCTTGGTGAAGGAAATCGCTCGATTAAATGGAGATGTTTCGCAATTTTTGCACCCGTTGGTTTATGATGCGCTGCGGAAAAAACTACAACACAGCTGAACGGAGGCTAACATGGCGCTGTTGATAACGGATGAATGCATCAATTGTGATGTCTGTGTACCCGAATGCCCCAATGAGGCCATTTTCATGGGCGATGAAATCTACGAAATTGACTGGCTTAAGTGCACCGAATGTGTCGGTCATTTCGAGACATCCCAGTGTGTCGATGTCTGCCCTGTTGAATGCATCATGGCAGATGATGCTCACGTTGAGTCAAAAGAAGCACTACAAGAGAAATACCATAAGTTAACTAAGTAGAATAAGGCGCCGGGTAAAATTTAAGGTACGACATAACAGTAAGAGATTCGGCCAGGAATTCAGTAGATTTTTTTTCACCACCCGTCCTTGTGCGCCACCTTAGCGCGCTATTCCATCACAAAGAACGCGGTACGACCACATCATTTTTGTGCAATCGTATCACGACAATCTGACGCAAATATCATGGTGATGTTTATTCCTCCCAAGTGGCAGGTCGAAAGATTGATTTAAATAATTATTTGCGAATGATTCTCATTGCTAATTGTAATTGCCAACACAATCCGCTATCGTGTCAGTCCTGTTAAATTGTTCCGGAATGATGAGCTTACTGAAACACGAGGAGTGCTGTTATGAAGAAATTTGCCTTGATTTATTTGCTGATATTATCTGCTCTACCACAGAATGTTCTGGCAGATGAAGTGAATGTTTATTCGGCCCGCAAAGAAGCACTGATTCGGCCCTTGCTTGAGCGGTTCACCAAAACGACCGGTATTATTGTGAATCTGGTTACCGGTAAAGCGGATGCGTTACTCAGTCGGCTGCAAAATGAAAGCCGAAATTCACCAGCCGACCTGTTCATTACCGTCGATGTCGGCCGCCTGTCACGGGCTAAAAATGCGGGTGTATTGCAACCGGTTTCCGACCCCGGATTAGAGCAGCTGGTGCCAACGAGATACCGAGACAGAGGAAACTACTGGTTTGGACTTTCAATGCGTGCTCGCACCATCGTTTATTCCAGGGAACGGGTCAAAAAGACTTCGTTATCCAGTTACCAGCAGTTGGCTGATCCGGTTTGGCGTAAACGTCTCTGTCTGCGCAGCTCTGAAAATATCTACAACCAGTCGCTGGTGGCTGCAATGATTGTGTCTGATGGTGAGGCAGCCACCCTGCAATGGGCGAAAGGCATGGTCAGAAATCTGGCCCGCTCCCCTCGTGGTGGCGATCGTGACCAGATCAAGGCAGTAGCGGCAGGGCTTTGTGATGTAACGTTGATCAATACCTATTATCTGGGCAGAATGATCAAGTCCAAACGCCAGGATGCGCGTGCTGTGGCGGCCAAAGTGGCTATTTTTTGGCCCAACCAGCAAGGTCGAGGTGTTCATGTCAACATCAGTGGAGCGGGGGTAACGGTCAGCGCACCACACCGTGAAAATGCTATTCGATTATTGAAATTTCTACTGACCGCAGAGTCTCAACGCTGGTACGCGAAAGTCAACTACGAGTATCCAGTGCGCGCAGGTATTGCCGTTGATCCCCTTGTCGCCGGTTGGGGAGAGTTTAAACGCGATGATGGTCCGCTGCCACAGCTGGGTGACTTCAATGCCAGGGCTGTGATGTTGATGGATGATGCTGGCTGGAAATAGGCAACAACTCCTTAAAATTAGTAACGATTCAGCGTGTTTAGATTTTGGTTCAGTACAAGGCATGTTCGTACGGAGAATGTGAGCATATAGGTCATATGAGACCATTTTCGTACGAACACACGCCGTAATGGGACAAAATGATGAATGCGCTGAATTGTTACTAAAATTATTACGTGGTGGGATGATCATGCAGTTTGCTAAGCGAGCACCAGAGTATGCCGGGTAGTAGCAGTTCCCGGCGTTGGCAGGTGGTGAGCATCACAACGGCTACCATTTTGGCGCTGCCGGTTATGACTGTGTTCGCTTACCTACTGGTGCCTGATAGGGAAGTATGGCGCCATCTCGTTAACACCGTGCTCAAGGACTATGTTGTCAACTCTTTGTGGTTACTGCTTGGGGTCAGTTTTGGCACCCTCAGCATGGGTATTATCACAGCCTGGCTGACCAGCGTTTGTGAATTTCCAGGACGTCGTGTATTACTGTGGATGTTGCTGTTACCCATGTCCATGCCGGCCTATATCATTGCCTACACTTATACAGGGATGCTGGATTTCTCCGGACCGGTACAAAGTGGACTGCGGGCCATTTTTGATTGGAGTGCGACTGATTACTGGTTTCCGGATGTGCGCTCAGTAGGTGGCGCGATGTCGATGCTGGCACTGGTGCTCTATCCATATGTCTATCTACTAGCCCGGGCCGCTTTTCTGGAGCAATCAGTATCCATTCTTGATGCCAGTCGTACCCTCGGTTATAGCCCCTGGCGTAGTTTTTTACGGGTATCACTACCCATTGCCAGACCGGCGATCATTGCCGGTCTGGCATTGGCGTTGATGGAGACACTGGCTGACTATGGCACGGTGCAGTATTTCGGT
>DRJH01000277.1 GCA_011052285.1 Gammaproteobacteria bacterium | reverse complement strand
TATACTCTCTATGCTGAAAAATGCACTTTTTGAATTTTACAACCTACTGAATATAAGTGGGTTTTTAATTCATTACCGAGGTATTCTTCAGCACTTGTACAGAATCATCTTTGCGTACGGTTTCGATTTTTGAGATGTAGGATTTCCTAACGCCTGACTCGTGCGCAAAGGATGTTTTTGCCTACTTAATTGACCACTTTTCTCAATATGGGCCTGTTTTTCTGTACTTCGGTGCTAGTAGGGGCCATGGCCTTTGCCAAGCAGATACGGGCACGTGCCAAACGGCTGGTTACCGTGCCGATGGGTAATTCCAGGACTTCGGCTGTCTCTTTGTAACTCATGCCTTCGACACAGACCAGTAGCAACACAATCTTCTGTTGTTCTGGCAAATCAGCGATCATACGACGGGTTTGCTGCAGAGATATCCAGGTTTCCATTTCTCGTCTGGCATCACCCCCCTGTTGCAGATCAACCGCATTATCTGCCACGCACTGCTGCCGGTAATGGCTGGTTTGTCTCGAGTTGATATGCACGGAATGCATGATCCGAAACAGCCAACGATCCAGATGGGTGCCATCTTGCCACTGTTGCAGTCGAGTCAGCGCGCGGGCATAGGTTGACTGCAATAAATCATCTGCATCATGACTATTATTGCAGAGCCCAACGGCAAAGCGCCGCAACCGTGGCATCAAGGTCACGAACTGCCGGTGTATGTCTCTGGTGCGCTGGTCCATAATTTACTCTGGTCGTTATGGTGTCATGCAATCATTCTACGTTTCGTAACATTAAGACAAGCTTAAGAACAACACTGTAGCCAACAACCTCTTAAAGACCTCGAAATTGCCCGGCTAGTAGCTGGTCCATAAATGATGTGTTCTATGCGCCACATGTTGCCAGCACTTCCGCCATCCATGGTGGTCGTCTCAAGGGAAAACGAATTTGAGGCCGATTTTGCGATACAATGGCGCGACTGGCCCGGTATTGTATTCCGGGCGTTTCTGTTGCCCGGATACCCCCGAACATGTGTTCGATCGAAGCCCAGCGCATTCGCGAAATCCCCTATAACTACACCTCTTTCTCCGACCGGGAAATCGTCATTCGCTTTCTCGGAGAACCGATGTGGCAGTTGATCGGTGAGCTGCGGGGTAGTCGCCGGACCGGCCGTTCGGCACGTATCCTTTTTGAAATCCTCGGCGATCTATGGGTTGTGGCACGCAATCCCTATTTGCAGGAGGATTTGCAATCTGATCCACGACGCCGTCAGCAACTGGTCTCGGGTATGCAGCGCAGACTGCAACAGTTTGCAGCCAGAACCAATGGCAACCGAAAAGCCATGCAGTTGCTGCAGGCAGCACAACAGGCAGTTGCAACGTTTGCCAGCCGTTTCGAAGAGGATACTGCGCTGCGTCGCCGGGTCCGCCGCACATTGGCTGCGGTGACCCGGAGCGATAATATCGATTTCAGTGGTCTGGGACGAGTCTCTCATGCCACCGATGCCACAGACTGGCGTGTTGAAGTACCGTTTGTCGTCATCAACCCGGATCTCGAACAGGAAGTGGCAGCCATTGTCAGGGCCTGTATTGCTTGCGGCCTGAGCCTGATTCCTCGTGGTGGTGGTACCGGTTACACAGGCTCGGCAGTACCACTGGACCGCCACTGTGCCGTGATTAATACCGAAAAGCTCGAACAACTCGGAGCGATCGAGTGGCGACGATTGCCGGGCCTTAAACAAAAGGTTCCCACCGTTCGTGCCGGCGCCGGCGTGGTCACCAAGCGTGTTTCCGATCTCGCTGCTACACAAAAACTGGTATTCGCGGTTGATCCTACTTCGCAAAATGCCTCCACCATAGGTGGCAATATTGCCATGAATGCAGGGGGAAAAAAGGCAGTACTGTGGGGTACAACACTGGACAACCTGGTTTCCTGGCGTATGGTAACAGCAGATGCTGGTTGGCTTGAGGTCGAACGTATTGGCCACAACCTGGGTAGAATCCACGATCAGAAACAGGTGCAATTTCGTATCCGTTACTTTGGTCACGATGGCCAGACTCCGGCTGGGGAAACCCGGGTCCTGAAAATACCCGGCGGTACATTTCGCAAACAAGGCCTTGGAAAAGATGTAACCGACAAGTTTCTGTCAGGACTTCCAGGGGTACAAAAGGAGGGCTGTGACGGGCTGATCACCTCAGCCCGATTCATCCTGCATCATCTGCCGGAGCACACCCGCACCCTCTGCCTGGAGTTTTTTGGCAGTGATCTGGCTGCAGCGGTGCCGGCAATCGTTGAGATCAAATCGCTGATAGAAGACAATAATTCGGTACAGCTTTCAGGTCTCGAACACCTCGATGAACGTTACTTGCGGGCCATAAAATACAGCACCAAAACCCCACATAGACGACGTCCGAAGATGGTGCTGCTGGTAGACCTGGTCTCTGATGATGAACCCGCCGTCACTGACACGGCTACGGCAGTAGTCGCCTTGGCTAATAGCCATCAGGGACAAGGTTTTATTGCCATCAGCCCCGAAGCACGCCGTAGTTTCTGGCTCGATCGGGCACGCACTGCCGCCATCTCGGCACACACCAATGCCTTCAAGATCAATGAAGATGTCGTCATCCCCCTGCCACGGCTGGTCGAATACAACCGCGATATTGAGCGCATCAACATCGAACAATCCATCACCAACAAGCTTGTGATCATGCGGGCGGTACAGAGCTATCTATCAGGAGATTTGCCGGAAGCCCGGCAACATGAGGACTTTGAGGCCTCGTCCGAAAATAGCGCCATTATGGCCAGCAGGCAAAAAACGGCCTGTGCCGTCGTGCACAAAGCCATCGAACGCTGGGAATATGTTCTGGGCAAACTGGATGCACCGGCAGCAGCCAACACGGCCTTGTTGCGCACCAGGGAAGTTGCCCTGGTCCGTGAGGATGACAGTCTTCTGGATCTACTGCTGCGTCGGGATCTGGTGCACAGCTATCGCAAAGAGATCACCCATCGCCTGGGTCGGATCTTTGCCGGCCGTGATCTGCAGCCGATACGTGACAAACTGGATGCTATTCATCGTGAAATCCGAGCATCACGATTATTCGTTGCCCTGCATATGCATGCTGGAGACGGCAATGTACACACCAATATTCCGGTAAACTCCGATGACTATGCCATGCTGCATGAAGCGGAGCGCCTGGTGGCACGGATTATGAAATTAGCGCAGTCACTAGGCGGTGTGATTTCCGGTGAACACGGCATTGGTCTGACCAAGCTACAGTTTCTGAACCCGGACAAGCTACAGTCTTTTGTCGACTACAAGCAGCAAGTCGACCCCAAAGCCTATTTCAACCGCGGCAAGCTAATGCCCGGATCGGGACTGGAGCAAGCCTACACGCCATCGCTACGCCTGGTGCAGCAGGAAGCGATCCTCCTCGAAGCCAGTGAACTGGGCGCCCTCAACGATGATATCAAGCACTGCTTGCGCTGTGGTAAATGCAAACCGATCTGTCAGACCCATATCCCCCGGGCCAATCTGCAGTATTCACCACGCAACAAAATCCTCGGTACCGGCCTGATGATTGAAGCGTTTCTGTACGAGGAACAAACCCGGCGCGGACTGTCTCAACACCATTTCGAGGAAATGAACAATGTCGCAGATCATTGCACGATCTGCCACAAGTGCCTCAACCCCTGCCCGGTAAATATCGATTTCGGTGCTGTCACGGTGCGTATGCGCAAGATTCTCAACAACCGTGGCCAAAAATCCCGCAGCCCCGGCCTGTGGGCAGCACTGGCCTTCCTCAATACTACGGACCCCAGGGCTTTATGGGTACTACGCAAAGGTCTGCTGATCTGGGGATTTAAAGCCCTAGCACTGGGCCATAGTGTATTCAAACGTCTTGGTTTTCTGCATCATCATGCCCTGCTGCCGGCTGCCACCAATAAACGACCGCAGGTTCGAACAACAACCATCGAACTGGTACGCAAGCCGGTACGGGTAAAATTATCACAACAGACAACTCGCGCTTTACTGAAACTGGAAGATAAATCTGTAATCCCGGTGCTGCGCAAGCCCGCTCTATCGGCTACCAGCAACGATGCCGTATTCTATTTCCCCGGCTGTGGATCAGAGCGCATGTTCAGCGATATTGCACTGGCCACCCTGGCCATGCTTTACCACCAGGATCAACAAATTATATTGCCACCGGGCTATCTATGTTGTGGTTACCCACAAACTGCGGCCGGCCAGAACGGCCGGGGGCAACAAATCACCACCGAAAACCGGGTGCTGTTTCATCGCCTGGCCACCACCTTGAGCTACCTCGACATCCACACCGTCATCGTTTCCTGTGGCACTTGTATGGATCAGCTAATGAGCTACCAGTTTGAGCAAATTTTCCCCGGCTGTCGGCTGCTCGATATTCATGAATACCTGATGGAACGAGGTGTGGTATTGGAGCATAGTGAAGCCTCAGGGTATCTCTATCACGACCCCTGTCACTCACCGATGAAACAACATAATCCTCTGCAGGTGGTACAACGACTGATGAATAAACCGGTCGAATTGGCGGATCGCTGCTGTGGAGAGGCCGGGACGCTCGGCGTATCCCGACCAGACATCGCCAGTCAGCTGCATTTTCTCAAGCAGGAAACCCTGGTGCAGGGTGTTCATTCACTAACCGATCGCACACACAGTGAAAAAGGCAAGATTAAGTTGCTGACCTCCTGCCCGGCTTGTATGCAAGGCTTGAGCCGTTATCAAAAGACTACGGGCCTTACCGTCCGTTACATGGTTGAAGAACTGGCCCGCGATCAACTGGGTCCGAACTGGCAACGGGATTTTGTGCAAACCCTCAAGCAGGGGGGGATCGAACGGGTGATGCTGTGAGTTTGGCATCAGATAATGGATTGCGCTTGCCAGACGGCCTTGCAGCCGCTACCCTTGCGCACGGTTTTTAGTAACTATTTAGCGCATTCATCTTTTGTCCCATTACGGCGTGTGTTCGTACTCGAATGCTCACATATGACCTATATGCTCACATTCTCCGTGCGAAAATGCCTTG
>DRJH01000276.1 GCA_011052285.1 Gammaproteobacteria bacterium | reverse complement strand
CGATACCCAGCATCGTCGTGGATCTGCAGCCGGCCTGAAACCTGCTATTTTGCTGATTGATGGAGAGGGAAATGAAGTGAATTTGCCTGGTACGGATCGCCCTGCCTTGTATGCCTTGCCGTCACGGGCAGTCATTCAGGTTGAAGATGGCGCCACCATTGCTGCCGGCGATGTTTTGGCAAAAATTCCACAGGCGACTTCAAAGACACGTGATATCACGGGTGGTTTGCCGCGAGTTGCCGAGTTATTCGAAGCGCGCAAACCTAAGGATGCGGCAATTCTCGCCCCATTGACAGGCTTGGTGTCTTTTGGTCAGGAGACCAAGGGTAAACGACGTTTGGTGATTATCGACGCGGATGGGGTGGATCATGAGTATCTGATTTCCAAAGAACGACACATTAACGTCTATGAGGGCGAAACGGTCCAGCAGGGCGAAATTATTGTTGACGGGCCCATGGAATCAGGCGAGTTGCTCAAATACCGAGGTGTTGATGCTCTGGCTGATTACATCGTCAATGAAGTACAAGATGTTTACCGTTTGCAAGGGGTAAAAATCAACGATAAGCACATCGAGGTAATTATCCGCCAGATGTTGCGTAAGGTAACCGTTGTACGTCCCGGCGACAGTAAATTACTACCCGGTGAGCAGGTGGCACGGATTCAGGTAACCGAGGAAAATGAGAAATTACTTGCGGAAGATAAAGAGCCTGTAGAGTGGAGTCCGTTGCTCTTGGGAATTACCAAGGCTTCATTGACTACCGAGTCTTTTATTTCTGCGGCTTCTTTTCAGGAAACGACCCGTGTGCTCACGGAGGCATCCATCAACGGCAAGGTCGATCGTCTGCGTGGTTTGAAGGAGAATGTCATTGTGGGTCGTTTGATACCAGCCGGTACCGGCCAGGTATACCATCAGGAACGGCGTCGTGCCGAAGTGGATAGTGCAGTACGTGAGGTGGATACATTGCTTGATGCAATCACCGCTGGGACGTCTGCAGTAGCTGCTCAAGACACCGCAAAGGAAGTCCCTGCAGTACTGATCCAGGGGTCTGATGAAGGCAATTCCACCCTCCAGGAAATGAACCCTGCAGAGGAATGATTTTACGCCGTCAGCTTGTCTTGACAAGCTGACGGCTAGTCCTTAGAATCGCCGCTCTTTTCCGGATTGACGTACTCAGTCCTTCCATCGAGTGGCACTGCGGAGCAATACCATGCCCACGATCAACCAGTTGGTCAGAAAATCAAGAGTCAAACAGGTCAAGAAGCCGAATGTGCCTGCTTTGCAGGCTTGCCCACAGAAACGTGGGGTTTGTACGCGTGTCTATACCACAACGCCGAAGAAGCCAAATTCAGCGTTACGGAAAGTGGCCCGTGTACGACTGACCAATGGCTATGAAGTGACGACCTACATCGGTGGTGAAGGGCATAATCTGCAGGAGCACTCCGTGGTACTGATACGCGGTGGGCGGGTAAAAGATTTGCCTGGTGTTCGCTATCATACGGTCCGCGGCACACTGGATACAGCAGGCGTTAGTACCCGGCGCAAGGCGCGTTCAAAATATGGAGCAAAACGACCGAAAAATTAAACATCTTTTCGGATCATAATGACTAGTGGTGGCCAAAATTGTGTGGTCACTGCGGAGCCGGATGTTACGGTAAAATACAGGCGAAAGTGGTATGCCAAGACGCAGAGAAGTCCCTAAAAGAGAAATATTGCCAGATCCGAAATATGGTGATAAGACATTGGCTAAATTTGTCAATATTCTGATGGTTGACGGCAAAAAGTCGATTGCAGAAAAAGTGATTTATGGAGCACTTGACCTCATACATGAGCGCAAGGATGTCGAGGCACTGGAGGTGTTCAGTACCGCGCTTGAAAAGATCAAGCCGGTAGTGGAGGTCAAAAGCCGGCGTGTGGGTGGTGCCACCTATCAGGTTCCCGTCGAAGTGCGCAGTCAACGACAGATGGCGCTGGCGATGCGTTGGCTGGTTGAATCGGCCCGCAAACGAAGTGAGAAATCAATGACGGCCCGGTTAGCTGGTGAGTTGATGGATGCATCGGAAAGTCGGGGTGGTGCCGTCAAAAAACGGGAAGATACCCATCGTATGGCCGAGGCGAACAAGGCATTTTCACATTATCGATTCTGACCTAAGACCATTGTGCAGCATCATTGACAAGCAGGTCGGCGGCCTGCTTGTCAGCATTTTTGAGAACGAGAACAGACAGGCATTTGAACGTGGCTAGAACGACACCAATCAACCGGTACCGCAACATCGGTATTATGGCGCATATTGATGCGGGCAAAACGACGACCACCGAGCGCATCCTTTTTTATACCGGGCTGTCGCACAAGATTGGCGAAGTTCATGACGGTAATGCGGTTATGGACTGGATGGATCAGGAACAGGAGCGCGGTATCACCATCACCTCTGCGGCAACCACCTGCTTTTGGAAGGGTATGGATCATAGTTTTGATGAGCACCGGATCAATATTATTGATACACCCGGTCATGTCGACTTCACCATCGAAGTCGAACGCTCATTGCGTATTCTCGATGGTGCTGTCACCGTATTCTGTGCCGTCGGTGGTGTTGAGCCGCAGTCGGAAACGGTGTGGCGTCAGGCCGATAAGTATCAGGTGCCACGCATGGGCTTCGTCAATAAAATGGATCGCCCGGGGGCTAATTTTCTGCATGTTGTGAAGCAGGTAAAAACCCGCCTCGGGGCTTCTCCGGTGCCGATTCAACTGCCGATTGGAGCAGAAGAGGATTTCAAGGGTATTATCGATCTGGTCAGAATGCAGGCAGTGTACTGGGATGATGCCACCAAAGGGGCAAATTTCGAGTTGCGTAATATACCGCCTGAACTGCAGGCTGAGGCTGAGCATTATCACGAGCATATGGTAGAGGCAGCGGCCGAAGGAAATGATGAATTGATGGATAAATACCTCGAGGAAGGGGATCTGTCGGTCGATGAAATCAAGCTGGGATTGCGGCTGCGTACCATTGCCAACGAAATTATTCCGATGTTGTGTGGTTCTGCATTCAAGAATAAAGGGGTACAGACCGTGCTTGATGCAGTGGTTGAGTATATGCCCTCGCCGCTGGACGTGCCGGCAGTCAAGGGGCTGCT
>DRJH01000275.1 GCA_011052285.1 Gammaproteobacteria bacterium | reverse complement strand
GCACACAACTCAGATTCACTGAAATTTTGGCAGCGACGACATTTCTGAATACAATTAAGCGCCTGATGCAAGGCCGCTGCAATCTGTTGTCCACCCTCGCGATCTCGCTCCAGCAAATGAAACGCCATCCGTTGTGCTGATTTCGGACCTACCCCGGGAAGTCGACGCAAGGCCTTTTGTAATCTCTGAAGTGCCGCGACCTGGGTCATAACAGGACCATTCCTGTTATCAAAAAGGTAGAGTAAGACCCGGGATATTCAACCCCGATGC
Organism: Gammaproteobacteria bacterium; assembly: GCA_011052285.1. Lineage (GTDB taxonomy): Bacteria > Pseudomonadota > Gammaproteobacteria > Arenicellales > DRJH01 > DRJH01. The sequence goes on along the minus strand of DRJH01000275.1, from coordinate 3,944 downwards.
CAAACCACCGAGTTTATCTTTGCTAACCTGCTCAATTTTCCGGGTGGCATCATTCATTGCCGCTGCCAGCAAATCTTCCAGAACTTCCTTGTCATCGGTGAGCAAAGCATTATCGATCGACACGCTGTGAACGTCATGGCGACAACTGACCCTGACCCGTACCATACCTCCACCTGACTGGCCCTCAACTTCAATACTGGCCAATTCTTCCTGGGCTTTTTTCAGATTTTCCTGCATGGCTTGTGCCTGCTTCATCAGGTTACCTAACCCACCTTTCATCATACCTGTTCTCCACTACTTTTCGAGGATGTTAACGAGTCCACCGGGTGGACTGAGCCGGGCACCAGAACCGCCGAAAAATCCTCCCGAAGCTGTTGTACCACAGGATGTTTTTCAACGGTCTGCTCAGTCTGATATTGTCTTTCTCTGACCAGGCGACGATCACGAACAGCCGGACTTTCTTTATGCAGATCAGTTCTGAATTGGACGTTAACCCGTCGCATTGATCCAAAATAGCGGCCTAATGCCTCACCGAGGTTATTAACTCGTCCCGGTGTTACCAGATTTTGCATTGTCTCAGGCATGGCGATTATCACCTGCTGAGCATCCTGCTTCACCAGCACACAGTTTCGGGCCAGTTCACGGGTAACGCCTTGAAGATCAAGTGCAGCGATAATCTGCCACCATTGTACAGAGCTCCCGTCGGTGTCCACTACATTTTGCTCCGGGAGAGCAGCTGTTTGTGATAATTTGGTTTCAGTAGTGACAATCATCGGCTGGCCAGCGCCTGACACTGCAGTTTTTCTGGCCGCCGTAGAAGTTTGTGCAGCTTGGCCGGCCTCTGACAGGTCCTTTTGGGTCTGGCTTTGTAGACGATCATCAGCAATGCCCGGCTGAAAAGCCAGCATGCGCAACAGGCACATTTCAAAACCGGTCCGTGGATCGGGTGCCAGCGGCATATCACGCTTTCCCAACAAAACGATTTGGTAATAAAGCTGTACGTCTTCTTTTGACAGGGCATCAATTAATGTTGGTAATTCAGGATCAATGGTCGGGTCATCACCAGCCAGATCCGGCAACGACTGCAGTAAGGCCAACTGATAAAGATAGCGCAAGAGACTATCGAGTACCTCGGTATAATCAACAGCACGTTCGGCGATATCTGCTGCCACATCAAGCAGGCCACGGGCTTGACCATCCGCCAATGCCTGCAGTAATTGCACAATAAATCGTGACTCGATCAATCCCAACATGGACTGAACTGAAACCTGCCGAACTTCACCGCCCCCATGGGCAATTGCCTGGTCGAGAAGACTCAGCCCATCCCGCATACTGCCAGCCGACGCCCTGGCCAACAATTGCAAGGCCGGGTCTTCAAACGGAATTTTTTCTGCATCCAAAATCAGCTTTAGGCGATCAACGATCTGGCCGGGATACAATGAGCGAAGGTGGAATTGCAGACAGCGTGATAATACAGTGATCGGCAATTTCTGTGGATCCGTTGTCGCCAATAAAAACTGCACGTGAGCGGGCGGCTCTTCCAGAGTTTTGAGCAAAGCATTGAAACTGTGCCCAGACAGCATGTGGACTTCGTCAATCAAATACACCTTGTAGCGACCTGCAGCAGGTGCGTACTGTACATTGTCAAGCAATTCGCGGGTATCATCGACCCGTGTGCGGGAAGCCGCATCGACCTCCTGCAAATCAATGAAACGACCTTCATCGACGGCCTTGCAATGACCGCAAACTCCACAAGGTTGCGAGCTTATCCCAGACTCACAATTGAGCGCCTTGGCAAAAATACGTGCCAAAGTGGTCTTCCCGACCCCGCGAGTACCGGTAAATAACAAGGCGTGATGAACCCGATCATGATCAAGTGCATGGGCCAGCACATCAACCACATGTGCTTGACCCACGACCTCACTGAATTGTTTTGGCCGCCATGTACGGGCCAACGCCTGATACGTCATATTCGGGGAATTTCACTATCTAAGGGAGCAGCAAGGTGGCGGCTCGGATCAGCCTGATCCAAACACCCGAATCAGCTGCTGCGGCTGCTTCCTTCCGGACCTGACCGGGTTCACAACCTATCGTCGTCTGGAAGCCGAACCTTGCCGCCATGAACTGAAACCACGGGTGCTATCCTATCATGCCAACGCCCTGGGAGGTATAATTTTATGCACGTGTGGCGTTTAGATCTCCCGACGTGGCGCGCTCATTATTATCGATGAACCTTTAACCACCCGGGAGGCTTGAACAATGAAAAACCCTATACACCATTCATCGCGCCTGTTACGCAGCAATGTCGACCTACTCAAAAGTCGGGCCAACAGATCAGCTTATGTAGGTATCGGTATCGCCACCATCACCATCATTCTCGCCACCATTCTGGTCAGCACGTACAGCACGGGCCGGATCACCCTAAGCGGCATTATTATCGCCCAACAAAGCAATGTCGCCTTGTGGATTCTCGACCTAATGCCTTTTACATTTGGTTTCTGGGGTCAGTATTCCAGCTCTATCATTGCCTACGAGGCCGGCACCATGGTGTTTGATCAGACCATTGCATTACGGAACAGGACAGACGATCTGGAAAAAACCGCCAACTATGCAGCCACTCATGACGCACTCACCGATCTGCCGAATCAGTCATTATTTCTGGATCGTGCCGAACGGGAAATTATCCATGCCGGAAATCACAATCAAGTAACGTTCTTACTCATCGAAATTCAAAACTACGATGAAATCAATAACACGCTTGGCCGCAATACCTGTGACCTGATGATTAAGCAATTTTCCCGGCGTCTGCATGGTTTGCTGAACACGAGCAACACGCTGGCGCGGATAGACGGCAGCATCTTCAGTGTCCTGCTGCGTGGTAGCACAGCCGATGGCCAACAAATTGCGAGCAATATCCTAAAAGCCATGGAATCGATATTTGAAGTTGAAAAATCACCGCTCGCTATCAACGCTAATATCGGCATCGTCGTATATCCTGAACATGGCAATGATGTTGATACACTGGTCCAGAGAGCGGGCGTAGCACTAAATTATGCACGGATCGAAGAGAAAGGCTACGCTGTCTATAATTCCACACTCGATGTCTACAGCTCGCATAAATTAACCCTGATTGGAGAACTACGCAAGGCTATCAAGAGCGACGAACTGGTGCTGTACTATCAGGGCAAGGTTGCAACCCAAAATTATGCGGTGCTGGGTGCTGAAGCCCTGGTACGCTGGGTTCACCCCAAACACGGACTGGTGCCTCCTGATGAATTCATTCCCATGGCCGAACGCACCCGCATGATCCGCCACCTTACAGCTTGGGCTGTCCGTCAGTCATTCGCGGATTGTGTGCGATTTCATCAAATGGGTATTGACATCAAGGTCTCCGTAAATTTATCAGCCCGTGATTTAAATGACCCTGAATTTCCGGACTTGGTTGCCGGCCTGGTCATCGCTTCAAGAGTGCGTCCTGGATGGATGATGATGGAAATCACCGAGGGTGCGATCATGACCAACCCTGAGCGATCGCTGGAAATCATCCACAAATTACACACACAGGGTTTTTCGCTTTCAATCGATGATTACGGTACCGGCTATTCGTCACTGGCTTATTTGAAGAAAATGCCTTTGTCTGAACTGAAGATCGACCGCTCATTTGTTGATGATATGATCGATAATAACAATGACCGGGTCATCGTTAATGCCACAATCAATCTGGCTCATAACCTGGGGTTATCGGTTACCGCTGAAGGGGTCGAAAATGAGATCATCCTAAAGCAATTACAGGGTTTTGAGTGCGACCTGGCACAAGGTTACTACATCAACAAACCACTGCCTTTTGATCAGTTTGTTGAACATATTCACAACAGCGATTGGCTGAATTTCAAAACCATAACAGCCTTATGAACCCACTTGAAAAGCAACCCATGACTATTTAT
>DRJH01000274.1 GCA_011052285.1 Gammaproteobacteria bacterium | reverse complement strand
GGGATTGCCCCTTCGGGTAACATCAATCCTGAACGAACCTAGCCATCCATGTTCGAACCGGTGCATGGGTCCGCGCCAGACATTGCAGGGCAGGGGATTGCGAACCCCATCGCCAGCTAAAGGGAAGCTATGGAATGCCGCCCATCCTGATGCCGTAATACAATTACGGATGCCATAAAGGAACCGCTCTTTTCCCGGACACAAGCCTCCAGCACTCTGTCCGCCCTCAATCTGTCCTGACTGGTTCCTCCCATTCAGTATTCACGGTCATGATCAATGCAGCACTGAAGATGGTTTCCATCCGGCCAGGCGCTGCAACCATCGGTTTGAAATGGTTGTACGCCTTCGAATGAGCAACCGCAAGGACTATCAGAAACTTCATCTCTATTTCTTTGGGTGCCGACAAGGTGTTTGGTCGTTCGATTAGCGTTTAACACCCGATACGCAACAGGTATTATACATCGCAGGCGGAATACCTGTTTTTAGCCAGCAGTTGGGTTGTGCACCCTGTACCGTATTCGGTTTCACATAGGTCCATGCCTTACACTGAACATCGGCCTGACAGGCTTGTTGACACAAAGCAGGATCATCAGCAGTCGGCACCACATGACGAAAATCACCACCGCCGGGTCGATCTGTATCCTGTTCCATGCCGTTGGCATCGGCAGTGATTGATGCGGCAGCCTTTACTTCAATTGAAATCACCTGATCTGTCGTCTTCCCGGCCAAAATTTCAACACCGTTCACCCGTTGTTCAGGCATATCACGCCCATCTGGTCTTATCACGACATCCACTTTGCCAGCTGATAAATCAATATCCAACGGTGTGTCATAGCCAAATACAGAACTTTCGTAAACACCTCTATGCGTAGCCGAATCTTCCACATGGATATAGGCATGTGCCGGTGTGCCATTCACCATCACCGTCAAATGCAATACTCCCTTGCCAAAGCTCAGTGTTTTCTTGGCAACTTCACCCGCACCACTCACCCCGGCGGGCAATACAAATGCCGCTGCTCATATAAATTGGGTGTATAGGAAGAATAAAGCCCACATCACCAGCCAGCCAAGCTGTGGTTTGCCTATCACCAGTGAGTCGTGCCGCCCATTTAGCCCATCTACCGCATCACAACCGGCTTGAATTTCTCTTTGATCCACGAAAATCCGCTACCCCGCGCTGCTTCGATCAGCCCTGGGCGGTAGTAAGCGATGGGTAATCGGTATAACCCTGTTCGGTGCCGCCATAAAACGTGTTGGCATCCGGGGTGTTGAGTGGGGCACTCACACGAAAACGTTCTGCTAAATCCGGATTGGCCAATATCAGGGTACCGAAGGCGATCCCATTAGCTGCGCCACTGGCGATGGCCGCATTAGCCTTGTCCAGATCATAACCACCATTGGTGATATACACTCCCTGCCAACGCTCACGCAGCAACGCAAGGTCGAAGGTGGGGCCAGCGGCATCGACTGTGTCTTTGCCCATTTCAGTAATATGCAGATAAGCCAGACCAAAGTGATTTAACTGCTCAACAACATAGCAGAACAAACACTGCGGATTGGAATCATGCATATCATTGAACGGTTGTAGTGGCGACAGTCGAATACCCACCTTGTCAGCACCAATTTCCTCACAGACCGCTGCCACCACTTCCAGTACTAGACGGGCGCGATGTTCCACCCCCCCGCCATAGTCATCGCTGCGCTGGTTACTGCCATCCCGGAGAAACTGATCGAGTAAATAGCCGTTGGCTGCATGCAGTTCAACACCATCAAATCCTGCCTGCATCGCCGTTGCTGCAGCATGCCGATATTGCTCCACGATCCCGGGCAGCTCGGAGGATTCCAGGGCTCTTGGTGTAACAAAATCCTGCATCCCCTGGTAGGTCACCGCCTGACCTGCCGGTTTGATTGCACTTGGTGCAACCGGTCGTTCACCAGCATGAAAATTGGGGTGGGAAATCCGGCCACAATGCCAAAGCTGGGCAAAGATATGACCGCCCTCGGCGTGGACCGCTGTCGTAATTCGACGCCAGCCATCTGCCTGTTCCACACTGTGGATACCTGGAGTCGCCGGATAGCCAATACCCTGCTCCGAGATTTGCGTGCCCTCGGTAATGAGGAGTCCAGCACTGGCGCGTTGGACGTAATAAGTGGCCATTAACGCATTTGGTATGGTCTCTGGAGCCCGATTACGGGTCATCGGTGCCATGATAATACGATTTGGCAGGGCCAAACTGCCAACCTGAATGGGACTGAATAAATCGGTCATATTTTTTCCATAGGGCTTTGCTGATTGTTTTATTGGTCTGATAAGAGGCAAATCAAACAGGGATCGCCGGTCTCTTTCTGTAGTTTCTGGTTACAAATTCCAGGATATTTTGTCGAGGTTACTGCATGCCGGTTTACAAATCCTTGTGGCTGCCATCACAATAGGGTGGATTGGCAGTACGCTTGCACTGGCACAGGGCCACCTGTCTGGTTTCGGTAATCTCCACCACTTGTGGAACAAATTCAGTACCCTGGTGGGAGCCATCACAAAAGGGTTGCTTTTTGGATTTGCCACAACTGCACCAGTAGTAGGTATCCGGTTCCAGGGTCAAGACGGCCGGTTCTTTGGCTGCGATTTCTGCTGTTGTCATCCCGTTTCTCCTGTTTCAAATTTCATCATGGGTGTAAATCGACAACAAACCCGGCTTATTTATCGACGACCAGGTTCATTTACATTCAATTTATCGAATGTTAGATCTCATAGTATATTTTATAAAAATCAATTAATAGTGAAATTATTTAAGAAAAATATTCAAATAATTCGAATATCCTTAAAAGCCTACTCATATTCCGTACACTTCCTGAAAAATTCGTTTATTTCACCAGTGATTGTGAATGACTTTCCCTATTTGGTTCGATAGACACCAAAATCCCGGTCGATTGTTGTAAAGTTGCTATGGAACTCCTGTCAAGCCTGTGTTACTGCGCCAAACTGGAAAGCTGACACCTGCACACACATGACCTGGTCGGTAAAAATTCTGTGCCCCGTCTCAGCCGTTGCGGAGCCGGCTGCAACCAGTAGTGGAATGAAATGCTCGGCGCGTGGGTGTGCTGACATCGCCGCCGGCGCCTGGGCCCAGTTTTGTAAATCCCTGGTTCGTTGGGCGAGATCCTGTTGTTCAACAGTCAGTGTCAGCCAGTGATCAAACAGCACAGAATCACCGGTAGCCTGTGACTGACCAAATCTACGCATATTGTGGTAACTCATACCACTGCCCACAATCAACACATCTTCCTGTCGCAATGATGCCAGTGCCCGACCAAGCTGCAGATGCAGATCCGGATCCAGATTTTGTTGCAGTGAAATTTGTAACACCGGAATATCGGCTGCCGGAAATATCAGTTTGAATGGCACAAAGACACCATGATCAAAACCGCGTTCACAATCCAACCTCGCCGGCAATCCGGCCACGATCAGCAATTTGACGATCTTATCCGCCAGTGCCGGTGCACCAGGGGCCGGGTAGGTCAGTTGATACGTATGTTCGGGGAACCCGTAATAATCATAAAGCAAGGGTGGACTGGCACCACCGGTCACGGCAAATACTTTCTCTTCCCAGTGTCCGGAGATGACAACAATGGCCTTTGGTTTAACCACCAGGGTTGCCGCAAGGCCCCGTAACCAGACTGCCATCCGGTCCCAGGTATCGGCCGGACCCATGCTCCAGTCCATAAAAAAACAAGGACCGCCCCCATGGGGAATAAACCAGGCAGGTTGAGAATGTATTAGATCCGGCATCGATCATCCAGGGCTTAGTTACTCTTTTCAGTGGGAGACAACATTCCGGTCAACAGCGTCGAATGTGGCCAGAAATAGGGTAATTTAAAGGGTGAGAGCCCCAAACCCGCACGTAAAAACGCAGGATCATATTCAAAATAGATTACGCCCCTGATACAAAGCCAGTTGCCCAACAACAATGGAACTGTCCGCTGCCGTGTTGTAATGAACATTTAGCACACTCATCGCCGCCCCCGCTTTGGCAAGGGTTGCTGCCGACTCTCAATTTCACGGATAGAGCTCACCTCAGGCAAATCAAAATTGTTAATCAGGTGGTCGGGCGTTCGAGTTTCCCACGGACCACCACATAAATTATTGCAAACTTTCCGCTCAGAGGATCCCATTTACACCTACCTGGGCCTGTCTCACAGATGCGTGACTGTGCTGGAGAAACAGGCTATCGAATACGAGGAATAAAGCCGTTTACCTGAATGATATAGTGTTGATAGGCATCACCAAATTGTTCGTTCATTACCGTTTCCTCGCGCCGTGCCAGCCTTAGGTACATCCACACCAGGATGGGTGCCATCCCTAATGTAATCAAAGTCGGCCACTGGATCAGGAAACCGAATATCACCAGAAAGAAGCCCGAGTACTGTGGATGGCGGACATAACGGTAGATACCGTCTGTTACCAGGTCGGCACGTGCAAGATAAATCTTTCGCCAGCCGAATACAATGATAATTACGCCACTGGCAATCATGACCATGCTAAGCGCCATCACCACAAACACCGCCCCTTGTATCGACAACAGGCCGGTTCGATTTAGCAGCAAGGCCCACAAGTGACTCTGCTGATGCCCAAACAGATCGGGAGATACATCAGTAAAGGATGACAGGAAGTAGATGGTCAGTGGAACACCGAACATTTCGGTGAATAAGGCAATAAAAAAGGCGCTGCCCATGCCGGCACTACGCCAGGCGGGTGCACCGCGAGGGCGTATAAAACTGAGCAGGAATGTGACAAAGAGTGTGATTACACCGGCTACGACTGGCCAGTTGCCATACCAGCGATGAAATGGAATGTTTCCCCGGTGTCCCATTGCCGGAGCCAATAGCGTTATGACTAGAGCGCTAACGGTAACCACGACGACCAGAACCAGAAGCCAGTTTGGCCACTTCAATTCTTTCTTATTCGTGATTGTCATGATTATTATCCCTCACCAGTATAACGGTAGCGCTTTGCCCTTAGAATGCAATAATGACCGGTGAAAAGGTTTTCTGCCTCCCGGCCCAAGGCCTGTTCGACCGAAAAACTACTTGGGGATGACAATAAGGATTTCCGTCGTGTTCTTTTTATCCACGCCAAACCAAGCCGGAAGATTGCTATTTGTCTGTACCATGATCTGCTTCTTGCCCATGTAGGCAGCCAGGCTGTTGCCTGGTTGCCCATCGTATAAAATCCAGGTTCCATATTGGGCATTAAGAGCCCAGGATGGAAATCTGGATCGATAAAACTTACGAACGGCTTCAACATTCGCTGAACTGGCAAAGCGTGCTCCTATCGATTGATCACCCAGACCACCATTGAGAAATTCTGCATTTTTATAGAGGGGAATTCCTGCGTCTTTCAAGATTACGGCGTCTTTTGCCGGAAGTTCAGCCGCCAAAAGGCTTGCCGTGAACAGCAACAGACTTGAGCACAGTATGGCCAATATTTTACGCATCACTTCTCCTCAATTAATAATTCGCTTATTGGATAGTCATCACACAGTATATCCAAACATAGTGTTCGTATACTGAATTTATCCAATATCGTGCCGATCGACTAATTAGTACTTGACGTTTACGTCAACGTAAACCACAATTTGGGCTTCCTTTTGTAGCCCTCAGCCTATAGAGGTTTGCTGATGACCTTTTCAACCAAGAAAAGACCCCTGCGTTTTGTTACCGCGGCCAGTTTGTTTGATGGTCACGATGCTTCGATCAATATTATGCGCCGTCTGCTGCAAACGTCGGGAGTGGAAGTGGTCCATTTGGGGCACAACCGTTCCGTGGATGAAATCGTCCGTGCTGCCGTGCAGGAAGATGTACAGGGGATTGCGGTCAGTTCCTATCAGGGTGGACATATCGAATTCTTTCACTATATGACGGAAAAACTGGCTCAGCAGGGGGCTGGTGGAATCAAAGTTTTCGGTGGAGGAGGCGGGGTCATCGTCCCTGATGAAATTCTTGAGCTGGAACGCAGCGGGGTGGAGAAAAT
>DRJH01000273.1 GCA_011052285.1 Gammaproteobacteria bacterium | reverse complement strand
CTGCACCATGACGGCCCGTATACCACTGCTAGTACTGCAATCGGTACTTCGTCAGGCCGGTAAGCCTAGGTAAGAACAGAACTAATGTCGCTTATTGTACAAAAATTTGGTGGTACTTCGGTGGCCAATGCGGAGTGTATCAACGCAGTGGCGGACATGGTTGCGAAAACCCATCGCCAGGGGGATGCCACGGTGGTGGTGTTATCCGCCATGAGCGGTGAGACCAATCGTCTCCTGGCCCTGGCCCGGGAAGTCAACGAACAGGCGCCGGCCCGTGAAATTGATATGCTGGTTTCCACCGGAGAACAAGTAACGATCGCTTTGTTGGCCATGGCCCTGGACGAACGTGGTATCAGTGCCCGTTCCTATACCGGTGGCCAGGTGAATATTCTGACCGACAATATACACGGCAAAGCTCGGATCCTGGAGATCGACAGTGCCCGGATTAACAAGGATCTCGGTGCCAAGCGGGTCGTCGTGGTTGCCGGTTTTCAGGGCATCGACCGGGAAGGGGACATCACGACCCTGGGGCGGGGTGGTTCAGATATTACTGCGGTGGCGTTGGCGGCGGCATTAAAAGCGGATGAATGTCGAATCTATACCGATGTTGACGGGGTCTATACTGCAGACCCACGTATTGTCCCTGAGGCACAACGGCTGGAAATCATTACCTTCGAGGAAATGCTCGAACTGTCCAGCCTGGGGGCTAAGGTGCTGCAGACTCGTTCGGTAGAGTTTGCCGGTAAATATCGTGTCCCGCTGCGAGTCCTATCTACGTTTAAGGAAGGTCCGGGGACCTTGATTAGCTACGAGGAACCAGTAATGGAACAACCCTTGATTTCCGGCATCGCCGGCCAGACCGATGATGCCAAGCTGACCATACGCGGCATACCGGACAAACCCGGTATTGCGCACACGGTTTTGGCTGCAATTGCCGACACCCAGATCAATGTCGACATGATCATTCAGAATGTTGGTGCTGACGGTACCACCGACCTGACGTTTACCCTCAGTCGCCATGATTTGCCACAGGCGCGTGCAGAACTGGATCGCCTGGCTGCGGAGCTCGGTGCTTCTGAGGTAATCGGGGATGAGCATGTGGCGAAGATCTCCGTGGTCGGGGTGGGTATGCGCTCCCATTCCGGGGTGGCCAGTACGATGTTCAAGTCGCTGGCCGCGGAAGGCATCAATATCCAGATGATTTCAACCTCTGAGATCAAGATTTCCGTGGTCGTGGAAGATAAATACCTGGAGCTGGCGATTCGTACCTTGCACAAGGCTTTTGGCTTGGGCGATACGATGTGTTCTGAAGACAGTACCACTGATCAAGAATAGAAGGGTTACAGGGAGAGAAGAACCATGCTGATATTAACCCGTAGAGCCGGTGAAACACTGAATATCGGAGATGATATCCAGATCACTGTATTGGGAGTGAAGGGCAACCAGGTACGAATCGGGATTACTGCACCCCGGGATGTGCCGGTGCACCGGGAGGAAATCTACAAGCGAATCCGCGGTGAAGATGCTGACCCCGATACTGCACCGGAACAGACAAATTCCACTGCTGACCAATAAACGCTTTACCCGCGAGTAAAAAATCACTATCCTACTCGACCGTTCCAAAAAGGAGAGGTGGCCGAGCGGCTGAAGGCGCTCCCCTGCTAAGGGAGTATGGGGTTTGTAGCCCCATCGAGGGTTCGAATCCCTCCCTCTCCGCCAGTGAACAATGCGCCCGTAGCTCAGTTGGATAGAGTACCTGGCTACGAACCAGGGGGTCGGGGGTTCGAATCCCTCCGGGCGTACCATTCACCGAGGTCGGACTGGACTCGGGAATGCCCGCATAAATGGAGACTCATGAACAGCAACAAGTTATCCGCAGTCATTCTGGCCGGTGGCACCGGATCTCGTCTCTGGCCGATGTCGCGAACCGAGATTCCCAAGCAGTTTCTCTGTCTTAATGGTAGCCAGACCATGCTCGATGAAACCATTGAGCGACTGCAGCCTTTGGTTTCTGCGGATGATGTGCTGGTGGTTTCCAGTTCCCGTTATGCAGCCGGTGAGGCTTACCAGACACTTTTGAACTATCAGACACTGCTGGAGCCGGTAGCTCGTAACACCGCTCCAGCAATTGCTTTGGCTGCGGCCTGGTTGTTGCAACAAGCCGATGCCCAAATGAAGCCGGTGATGCTGGTACTGCCGGCCGATCATGTGATCCGTGATATCAAAGCTTTTCACCAGGCCTTGCACACAGCCATTGGGGCTGCCGAGCAGGGTAAGCTGGTGACCTTCGGGATTGCACCACAGCGTGCGGATACCGGATTTGGTTATATTCAGGCCGCGACGACAACCATAGCTGCAGACACAGGTTGGCAGCCTGTGGTCGGTTTTACCGAAAAACCGGACCTGTTGACTGCCCAACACTATCTTGCGGCAGGTAATTATTATTGGAACTCGGGTATGTTTGTGTGGTGTGCACAGGATATTCTCGATGCTATTTCCAGGATTCTGCCCGATATCACCGCGGTTTTGCAGCAAATCATCGCCAGCGGTCAATTGATGGCGGATTTTCAATCTTGTGTGGACCAGTACTTCTCCGCTATGCCGGATGTTTCCATCGACCAGGGTGTACTCGAACAGGTCGCAAAGGAGCCCGGTAAGCTGGTTGTGGTGCCCTGTGATATTGGTTGGAGTGATGTGGGCAGTTGGGATGCCGTGCATGAAATTAGCCGGCACGATGCAAATGCAAATGTTGCTCGGGGCAATGTGCTGGCAGTGGACTGTAACAACACCTTGTTGCATAGTGACCATCGTCTGCTGGCTGCAGTTGGTATCAGGGACTTGTGTGTCATTGAAACCGATGATGCGGTACTGGTCGTACCCCGGGAGGAGACCCAGCGTGTGCGTGAAGTGGTGAAGGTTCTCAAAGACCTGGATGCCCCTGAACGAGCGATACACATGACCGTACGTCGGCCCTGGGGTAGCTATACCGTACTGGAAGAGCGCGAAGGCTATAAAATGAAACGGATCACCGTGGCTCCAGGGGCCAAGTTGTCGCTGCAGCGTCACCAGCATCGCTCCGAGCATTGGGTGGTGGTATCAGGAACGGCGACCGTGACCCGGGGTGAGGAAATCGAGATTGTGTCCCGCAATCAGTCGACCTATATTCCGGTGGGAACCCTTCATCGTATGGAAAACCGTGGCAAACTGCCGCTGCAGATTATTGAGGTCCAGGTAGGTGAGTACCTGGAGGAAGATGATATCGAACGTTTTGATGATGATTATGGACGCTCTCCGAGCGTATTATCGCCAGCAGACTAGGCTGTCCGGGAATAGGGTCCATTCTCTGCTCCCGAACAGTCTCCTGGAGTTTGTCATTCTAAAGGATTGAAGGAAACGATATGTCTAAAACGGCATTAATTACCGGAATTACGGGTCAGGATGGTGCCTATCTGGCAAACCTGTTACTGGGCAAAGGCTATCAGGTGCACGGCTTAATCCGGCGTGCCTCATTGTTCAATACCGCCCGTATCGACGATATCTATCAGGATCCCCATGGTAGTGGTCGCCGATTTACCCTGCATTATGGGGATATGACAGACTCCACCAACCTGGTGCGTATCGTGCAGTTGGTCAGGCCTGATGAGGTCTACAATCTGGCGGCCCAGAGCCATGTTGCTGTATCCTTTGAAGAGCCGGAATATACCGCAGATACTGACGGTATCGGTACCCTGCGACTACTGGAGGCCATCCGCCTGTTGGGTTTGCAGAAAACGACCCGCTTTTATCAGGCCTCTACCTCCGAGCTCTTTGGCCTGGTGCAACAAATACCCCAGACCGAGCGCACCCCATTTCATCCCCGTTCCCCGTATGCGGTGGCCAAACTCTATGCCTACTGGATCACGGTTAATTACCGAGAGGCCTATGGGATGTACGCTTGTAACGGCATTTTATTCAATCATGAGTCGAAGAAACGGGGTGAAACTTTTGTGACTCGCAAGATTACCCGAGCCCTGGCCCGGATTAAGCTCGGCATTCAGGAGTGTTTGTATCTAGGTAATCTCGATGCCCGCAGGGACTGGGGTCATGCCAGGGATTTTGTCGAAATGCAATGGCTGATGTTGCAACAAGAGCAAGCGCGAGACTATGTCATCGCGACCGGAGAGCAACATTCGGTGCGTGATTTCATCAATCTGGCAGCACAGGAGATTGCCATGCCGGTGCATTGGCAAGGAGAGGGGCTTGCCGAGAAGGGGTATGATGAACAGGGGCGGTGTATTGTTCAGGTGGACCCACGCTATTATCGTCCGGCCGAGGTGGAGCAGTTGCTGGGTGATCCGAGTTTGGCCAAGGAGCAACTGGGTTGGGAACCTAAAACCCGTTTCACGGAGCTGGTGCAGGAGATGGCACAGCATGATATGAAGTTGGCGCAGCGTGATGCGCTGGTCAAAGATCACGGATTTCAGGCCGGTCAGTAGACTCGATTCACTGGGTTGCAGCACGTGGTTTGCCACCATTGTTACAAAATGTTATTTACCGAGCTTTGTTAATGTTGTGTCTTAATACCGGCGGTTAAGCCCTTCTCACTGAACAAATATAGCATGCCTGAGAATTCCTTATGCACAATCCATGAAAAGTGTCAATGGGGCTGAAGCTTATGCGGACCGAATTTTATTTTCAGCCATCTTATTGCGCTAAGATATTGAATAATATAATAAATAATGAGTGCCTAAAAATTAGGCATAAAGACCGGAAGCCTGTGTTTTTCTACGTTTAAGCGGGTTTTTTGCACAATGTCCACATACTTATCCACAGTTGCGGTGGGCAAAGTCACACCGCCTAAGAGATTCAATAAGTTAGCGGCATTGCCAGTCCAACGGACCATCAATAGGGCGACTAACCGGTATTGATCACGGTATGAACGGTCATGAACAGGATGCCAGGGTGGTTGATGTAGCCCTACCAGTACCTTTGCGACAAAGCTACCGTTACCTTGTGCCGACGGATATGGCCGCTCTCTACCCTGGGATGCGGGTTCGCGTGCCTTTTGGCCACCACCAACACATCGGGCTGGTGACACAAACCGATCGCTCACTGGCCACCGGGCTAAAGTCGGTACTTGAATGCCTGGATAAAAAGTCGATTGTGGATGCGTCTTTGATGACGTTGTTGCAATGGCTTGCCACCTATTACCACACCCCGATTGGTGAGGTGATGGAGTTGGCCCTACCGGTTCTGCTGCGTCGTGGCAAATCGACTCAACCTCAAGCACAGAGCGGCTGCCAGTTGACGCCAGCCGGTTGCACAGCAGATCCTGACACGCTCACTCGAGCACCACGTCAGCGGCAACTGCTGCAACTGCTGCATGCAGCGGGGGAGCACCGATTACTTGCCCCGGTGTTATGTCAGCACTATCCCGCCTGGAAGATCCCCGCTCGTGCGTTAGCACAGCGCGGTTTGGTCGAGAGGATTAGTGCATTACCCGAGCCTGTTCCAGCAGCTCCGATCAGGCCCCCTTTGACCATGCTGAATCCAGCACAGCAGCAGGTGGTAACAAGCATTCGTACTGCGGGATCGGGTTATCGAGCCCATGTTCTCGATGGCGTGACCGGCAGCGGCAAGACTGAAGTGTATCTGGCTCTGACACGTGATCAACTACAGCAGGGGCGCCAGGTATTGCTGCTGGTTCCGGAGATTTCACTAACCCCACAGCTGGTAGAGCGATTTCAGCAACAATTCGATCAACGCGTACAGGTCACACATTCCGCCCTGAGTCAGGCTCAGCGCCTCCAGGTCTGGCGTTTAGCACAAAGCGGCCAGGCCCAAGTGATACTGGGCACCCGCTCTGCAGTATTTTCTCCTATGCCGAAATTGGGCCTGATCGTGGTCGATGAAGAACATGACCCATCATTCAAGCAGCAGGAGGGATGTTTATACCATGGTCGCGACGTCGCGGTCATGCGTGCCAGAATACTGGATATACCGGTATTGCTAGGCTCTGCCACCCCTTCCTTGCAAAGTCTGGCGAACGTCAGGGCACGGCGCTATCAGTTGCACAAGCTGACAAAGCGGGCCGGGATGGCAAGCCTTCCCGGGGTTCAGTTACTTGACATCAGTGGTCTGCCGACTCGTGATGGGATCACCCGACCGTTACTCGAGGCGATTGCGCGGTGCCTGGACCGGGGGGAACAATGTTTGCTGTTTCTCAACCGTCGTGGTTTTGCACCGGTTCTACTCTGTGGCAATTGTCGCTGGGTGGCTGAATGTCGCTATTGCAACGCCCGTTTGACCTATCATCATGCCAGGCAACAATTACACTGTCATCATTGTGGTGCCCGTCAAACCTTGCCTAAGCATTGTCCCGATTGCAATTCGGCCAATCTGCAGCCGGTGGGAGAGGGTACCGAGCGCTTACAAACCACGTTGGAAAAACAGTTTCCCGGGCAGCGGGTGCTGCGTGTCGATCGCGACAGTGTGCGACATCAGGGGGATTTCGAGCAGTTGCGTGAACAAATCACCTCGGGGCAAGCACAAATTCTGGTGGGTACCCAGATGCTCGCTAAAGGGCATGATTTTCCCAACGTAACACTGGTGGGTATTGTCAATAGTGACAGTTCGCTATATAGCGTTGATTACCGTGCTACAGAACAGCTGGCCCAGCAATGCATCCAGGTGGCCGGCCGTGCCGGTCGTGCCGATAAACCCGGGCGGGTGCTGATTCAGACCCGTTTTCCGGAGCACCCGCTGTTTCAGGCGATTTGCCAGCATGATTACGCGGCCTGTGCCGATCAATTACTGGAACAACGACAACAGGCCCGGTTTCCACCCTTTATGCACTTTGCCCTGTTGCGTGCTGATGCGCTGCAGCCGGAATTACCGAACCGATTTTTGGGTATGGCCAAAGAGTTGGGTAGCGGCATTTTGTCCGGGCGGTCTGAGCAGAGGGTGGTGTTGTTTGATCCGGCGCCTGCACCCATGCTGCGGCGGGCCAGTCGTTATCGTATGCAGTTGCTGGCTCAGAGTCGACAGCGTGGTGCGTTGCAGGAATTTCTCCGGCAATGGGTGCAGCAGCTGGAAAAGAGTAAGTTGGGCCGAAAATTGCGCTGGTCACTGGATGTTGATCCGGTGACCTTGTTTTAGCCGTATCGTGCCGCATGAGTGTTTTTCAATAGTCGGTAAAGAGGGTCGAAAGGTGAGGATTACAAATAGGCTAGCAGCAGGCCGAAAAAGATCACTGCACCTACCCAGCTGTTGTTGAGAAAGGCTTTGAAACAGCTATCGCGAGTGCGCTCCCGGGCCTGATAGAGTTGCCAGGCAGCGGTCAGCAAAGCGATGGCAAGTCCCAAATAATAGTAGGCATTCAAGGATAGCAGCTGGCCAAGTTGTAGCAGGCAGGCGAACATCAGTACGTAGCAGATCACAATAGCCGTCAAATCATGTCGGCCAAACAATATTGCTGTCGATTTGACCCCGATTTTCAGATCATCATCGCGATCAACCATTGCGTACAGCGTGTCGTAAGCGATGACCCAGAAGATATTGG
>DRJH01000272.1 GCA_011052285.1 Gammaproteobacteria bacterium | reverse complement strand
GGCAACTTTTTTTGCGATATTTTGCAAAAATCCGATCAAAGGTCCCGTTCACCATCGCACAGCGTAGTCTGAGCATCTTGTACCGCCCCTTGTGCCTGAAAGCGCTGTAGTCCCCAGATAACCGACTCCACCTGATTCTCAGACCAGCGTTGAAAAAGTCATCGGTCAAAAGGACGGGACTATTGCTGGCAGCGTAGCACAGTCGGACCATGATAAATGGTACAGAGAACTATTTGCGCCAAGTGTTACAGCAGGCATTCTCGAAGCGACTGATTTAGCGGGTTATCGTAATCATCCCGTTTATATTCGCAGATCAATGCATGTGCCGCCAAATTATCAAGCAGTACGGGAGCTTATCCCTACTTTCTTTGATCTGCTACAAAATGAAAAAGAACCAGCAGTCGGAGTTGTATTGGGACATTACTTTTTTGTTTACATCCACCCTTACATGGATGGCAATGGTCGCATGGGGCGGTTTTTAATGAATGTTATGCTGGCAAGTAGTGGCTATCCTTGGATGGTTGTTCCGGTGGAACAACGTGCCGAGTATATGGCAGCACTGGAAGAAGCCAGTGTCAATCACAATATAACTCCCTTTGCAGATTTTCTAGCTGGATTGATTGATCCAGCTACCTAAGCGAATAAATCTAGCTGGCATGAGAGCAATTCATCCAGCCAGATCAAGTACGCGAACTGGTTATACAAATGATTATATTTGAGGCTCATGCTCATATGCACATTATTAAATTCAAGCTTTTCAGTTAGGAGATGACGGCCAGTCTGGGCTATGTCTTCTTGTAACGCAGAACTGCCTCAATGGGCAGCGGACTTGGAATAGCCGGGATGAGCGACCCGCCAAGCCTGCACACGCTGCACGTTGGTGGAAGAAGTGGAAGAAAACGCAAAGAAGAAGATTTTTATGATCGAAGTGGGGAAGAAAATGAAGAAGATATTCTGTACTTTTATACCGTCAGTTTACAAGTAGTTTCAGATCACTACTGACACGCCGAGCAACGATTGGTGTTGCGAGAGCATGGATCTACCACCCGGGCCGTATTTGAGCATGCTTTGCAACAATCCGGCATTGCCCCAGGTCCAATAATGGAAATCGGTAGTCGTGAAAGGGTCAGAGAGGCTGTTGCTGCAGACTTGGGCATTGGCATCGTTGACACCACAGAATTGGCAATGACCGCCGGCTACACGCGATCAGCCTGTAGGGAAGCGGTCTCGAAGTCACTGAATACGCCGCCTGTCTGGAGGAGCGACGAATGATTCGTACCATCGACGCTTTTTTCGAGCTGTTTGCATCCTGATAGTTCCTTTAATTATCGATTAATCCGATAAATAAGATCGATAATAACGATTATATTTATAACAAAAAGCACCTGTACCATTGCTTTATGTTGACCTAATCTTACGGAGAGTCCTGATCATGCCATTCAAATACCAACGTTCCTACCACGGCCCTGTTGAAGCAGTCATTCTGGACTGGGCTGGCACCACCATGGATTATGGCTGTATGGCCCCGGCCGCCGTATTTATGGATGTATTCGAGCGCCAGGGGGTTCCCATCAGCATGGAAGAAGCCCGCGTGCCCATGGGTGCACACAAACGTGTTCACATTCAACAACTCACTGAAATGGATAGCATCCGCAAACGTTGGCAGGAGAAATTTGCTCGTGAACCGAATGATGACGATGTCAGTCGCATGTTCGCTGATTTTGTGCCCTCGCAAATTGCCTGTCTGTCGACTTATTCCACCTTGATTCCGGGCGCCATCGACAGCATCAAGGCATTACGTTCAGACGGCATCAAAATCGGTACCACAACCGGCTATTTGACCGAGATGGTGGCAGTCAATCTTAAAGATGCCAAAACCCAGGGTTATGAACCGGATGTCACCGTCTGTGCCTCCGATGTGCCGGCCGGACGGCCTTACCCCTATATGTGCCTGCTCAACGCCATACGGCTTGGTGTAACTACCATGGAAGCTTGTGTCAAGGTCGATGACACTGTTCCAGGTATCGATGAAGGCTTAAATGCGGGCATGTGGACCGTTGGATTTGCGGTCAGTGGCAACGAGGTGGGCTTGAGCCTTGGTGACTGGAGCAGCCTTTCAGCAAGTGAACAAACGAAAAAACGCAGCAAGGCTTACCAGCGTCTACTACAGAGCGGCGCCCACTACGTAGTCGACAGTATCGCTGATCTACTACCCTGTATCGACGACATCCAGACCCGTATCGCACACGGTGAAAAGCCCTGATATTTGTATTGCCAAATAGTGGTGCACCACCGCTGGAGGAATATTGAAATGGCTGATTTTGATTTTTCATCGGGCGTACTCCGCCTCCAACAGGCAATGACCAAAGGGGGCAAAGAGGTTCCTTTTATTGCCCAGATGCACGAGTTCGCCATGCGGGAATGTGGCGTCCCGGGTACTGAATTCTACACAGATGCGAAAAAGTTCGTGCGTGGGATTTGTGAGACTACTGAACGTTTCGATTTTGACACCCCTTCCTTTTTATGGGATGTGTATAACGTCGAAGCGGAAGCGCTGGGTTGCCGGCTGGTTACATTCAGCGATATGGCACCAGCAATCGATAACAGTGAGCCACTGGTGAAAACAGAACAAGATCTTGTCCGGCTGAAAGCACCCGATCCTTACTCAGCCGGGCGCATGCCTATGGTGCTGGAGATCATGCAGCAAGTAAAGGCACAAACCGGTCTAACACCACTACCGTGCTATTGCGCACCCTTTACCCTGGCCTCGCATGTACTGAGTTTTGAAAACCTTATCGTGCAGATTCATGAAAACCCGGGGTTTGTGCACAAACTGCTGGCTTTTCTGGTGGATGAAGTTATCGCCCCTTTTATGAACGTGGCATTCAGGGAGTTTCCAGACGCGATCTACGCCGATGGCTCCGATGCTGTGGCTTCCCTACCTTTCATCACCCAGGATATGCTTGATGAATTTTCCTTAAGCTACCTCGAACGTCTGCAGCATCAAACCAGCAAACCTGTTGTCTGTGACAACTGGTGGGGTGATGCATTCGCCACTGATCTACACAGTTTCTGGGCCCGAAAACTGCGTGCTACACCAGCTTATCTGAAAATTCAGGATCCGGATTTATTCAAGCTCGGTCTACAGCCTGTTCTCGATTACAGTAAGGGCAAGCACCTACCCATCGTGTTGGGTGTGGATAACAATATTCTGCAGCAGGGACCAACCGAGGTACTGCAAAGGCGGGTCCATGAATACATGGAAGCAATTGAGGAGAATGGAAGCGGCGCGTTGTATCTGTGTTCACTATCCGCTGTGACTCCAACAGAAAATGTTCGTACCGCCATTACCGCTTGTCACGATTTTCGTGCTGGCAACCGCCCCTGGGCGGGCCAACGACGTACCGGGTCAAAACTTGAAGGGCAGGATAACAGCAAAATAAAATCAGTCGTCAGTATTCCCCCAACAACCGACAAAAGAGCAGCGCAAACGACAGAGGATGAACAACTGCTGGATCTGATTTTTGATGCCGTTCTCGACCATCAGGACAAAGATACGGTCGAATTAGTCAACAAGGCACTGCACCTGCGTATTGCGCTGGATGAGATTCTCAATGAATCTCTGATTGCTGCCATGGACGTCGTCGGTGAAGACTTCGCGCAAGGGCGAATTTTTGTTCCGGAAATGCTGCTCTCGGCCCGTGCCATGAAGGCTGGATTAGAGGTGTTACGTCCCATTCTGACCGCTACCGGTGAGCCAGCCAAAGGCCGGGTATTGCTGGCTACCGTGCAGGGTGATGTTCACGACATCGGCAAAAACCTGGTCGCTATGATGCTCGAGGGTGCCGGCTATGAAGTCTTCGACCTGGGGGTCAACAAAACACCGGAACAAATTCTCGAATACGCCGATCAGGTGAAACCGGATGTGGTCGGCCTGTCTGCACTGCTAACCACCTCCATGCAATCCATGCAGAAAACCGTTACTTTGTTCAAAGAACACGATTCAAAATTTCCGGTGCTCGTTGGTGGAGCACCGGTTACCGCAGAGTTTGCCACCGTTATCCAGGCCGATGGCTTCGGTGAAGACGCACCGGCTGCGGTCGAAACGGTCCATCGACTGGTATCAAACCTGAGCGAAAGCAACTGCGTTTCAAATTGATATATATTGGAATCACGGTAGATCGTATAGCCACAGGTGCTGAAGGCGCTTTTTGTCATTCCCTGAATGCTTTCTCTGATACGACTGGCATTGGATTGTTCCCTCATTTTATGTGCAAATTTCCCTGCAGTTGGGGGATCGATAGCTGCAACCGGCGCGTTGTTAAGGAAGGGGGCTCAGGTTGCGGGTTCAAGGCCCGGGCGCCAGAAAGGGAGCCGGGGTGTACACCGTCCTTCTTTTTGCGTGGCTTCTTCAGACGTATCTGCGGTGATACTGTCATCAACTTCATGTGCATTTGCGACGGCAACCGCACCTGCAGCTTTGGCAGCTGACAGATGTTCTTCGGCAATGTGATGGTGACGAACGTGGTGGTCTTGCTTCCGGTCAGGACATCAAGCGAAACGATCTTCAGAGAATGGCGAACGGGCAGTTGCCCGATCCTGCTTTTCAGCACGACAACCGGTATCGTCACCTGCGTCAACAAACCTGGCGCCAGGGGCGAAACCCAGGCGCTGCGGCTGCCGAGGCCGGTGCCACCAAGCTCAGTCACATAGAGCGACCACTTCTGACTCCCCAGCGGGCCACCGTTGTTGCGCACCGTCACGTCGAATACAATCAACCGGTTCGTATTCGTGCAGGCCTTGTCGACGTAGTAGGTCTCGCTGATGACCTGGATGTCCGGTGGCAGTATTTTTGCAACGAGCCCATTCAACCTTTTGATCGAACCCAGCGCGGGAATACGAGCATTGCTGCCGCTACGACTAACGGCGAAGCCACGGGTCGCGGGGGCGAAACCACGGATCGCGGGGGTGGGTACACGAACATTGCGGACACCACTAGGACGATTAGCCGCGAAGGTATGGATCGCAGGAGGCGTGTTCGCGAAATCCGGGAGTTTGCTCTTGCCGAATTTGACGGACTGGCCAACCGTTACTTCAACCGACTTCGATCCACCCGGCATGGGCACCCGGAGGAACGGGTGTTTAAGTTCATACAAGATAACGGGTTCCTGCACGATGAAGCCGCGCCACGGCGACCAGTGGCCGGAAGATTTGCTGTTTCGGAAATGCTCGCGCACACGGAACTGGTACAAGTAGCTGGAATCCTTGCGTTTCGAACGCAGCTAAGAAAAGTTAAGATGCATGCTATCGATCCCGGATTCCTCCTCCGGAGTTGTTTGCGTAAAGCGGCACGATTGATATGGTTGGACGTGAGCGGAAATACGCCACCCAGACCGGAAGTATCTAGATGGTTCGCTGTCCAGCCCTGATCACGTTGCTTGATCCATTGGATGGCTCCAGATTTACAAGACACAGCGTTGATCCAGGGGTCAGCGGGACAGTACGACACGACCTTGGCCCTGCTCTTTCCGGTGGAAATCGAGAAGCGCTCTACGGCTTCCTGTGAGTCGCAGATCCAGTCCGATGTTTCCGTGTACACTGTTCTTCCCGCGGCGACTGTCGTGATGGGGTTTCCTCCAGACCCCTCAGCACCCTGGGTGCAGTAGCCGGAGAACTCATAGTGATTGGTGCGGGAGAGAGGGTCCGAGCGAGCGGAGAACCAATTCGGTGGAGCGCAGGAAAGGCCCGGACCTTTTGCACGGGTATCTATTGACACGGCCTCGGTCACGACCGCATGGCCGAGAAACATAGCGAACGCTGCGAGCACTGTAAGGATGGTTTTCATGTCGTTTCTCCTTTTCATCAAGTATTTTTCATCTTTCGGTTACGGGCGTTAACCCGAATCCTCACCGGCAAAAAATGCCCGTTCCGACCACGTAAAAGTGCTGCTGCAGGTGCGGATCCTGCGGCAAGCGTTGCGACGGCAACGCAAAGCCATGCGAACAGGTCGCCGTACGAGGTATAGGGCGAGCCGACGCCGAGAGTCACCGGCGCCGATACGAAGCCTGAAGCAAAAAGACCCGGGCCTTCGGCGATAACCCGGCCGGTCGGACCGATTATTTCCGAGGGCCCGGTGTTGGAAGCGACTATCACGGGAACCCGGTTCTCGACCGCGCGCAGCACCGAGGCCAGCTCATGTTGGCGAGGTTCGGCGCTTCGACCGAACCAGTTGTCGTTGACGAGATGGACGATCAACTGCGCACCATCGGCAACCGAACGGCGCACCCGCCCGTCGAAAAGATTTTCCCAGCAGATTACAGGAGCTACGCGTGTTCCCCCGCCGAGTCTAAACAGCGTGCGCGTGTGTCCCCTGATCGTATTGAACATCCTGGGAGCCAACCACTGTGGCCATCGAACCCATCGCGCAAGCGGCCGGTACTCCGCGAAGGGCAGCAGAACCATTTTGTAATACGGAGCAGGAATAGCGCCGTGCGCCGGAATCATCCAGGCCGCGTTGTGATCGCGGCGGTCAATACGGAACCCCGAATCGTTCCAGGTAACCGAGGTCTGAAGATCGGAGGAGCCGAGAATTATCGGCACACCAGTGCTGTCGGCAAGTTTTTTGATCCGCTTCGCAAGCGCGGGTAAGTTGCCGATGTCTCGTACCGCAGTTTCCGGCCACACGATAAGCGCGGGCCTGGGAGAAGACGCCTGAGCTTCGCGGGTCAGCTGTTCGAGGCGCCCGAGCGCGGCGTTCCATCCGCGGTTGGTCGCCGCATCGAACCTGGTGAT
>DRJH01000271.1 GCA_011052285.1 Gammaproteobacteria bacterium | reverse complement strand
TGCTGAAGAATACCTCGGTAATGAATTAAAAACCCACTTATATTCAGTAGGTTGTAAAATTCAAAAAGTGCATTTTTCAGCATAGAGAGTATATTATGCTGAGACGGCTTATTGTGCAGACTCTATTTAGATTTCATCATTAACAGAAAAATATTGATGGCGAAAGGAAGTATGGAACACATCATCATCTGGACCGGGCGTGGGCTATCGCCAAGCGCGCAACCCCACAATCGCCAGAAAGATCGTCACGAAACGAAAAGGGTCCACGGGCGTCTATGGCCCGTCCTGATCTGTCTGGCAATCTGGCTTGCCGTTCCAGGGCCGCTTCTGGCTCAAGAAACCCTGGTGCTGAATACGGCCTTCACCTCTCCATTGTCCAATGACGAGCAGGCCGGTTTTGTCGATGTGGTTGTCAAAGAGGCGTTGAGGCGCATCGGCTTCGGGCTGGAAACGGTCCGGTTACCCGCCGAAAGGGCGCTCATCAACGCCAATGCCGGCATTGACGACGGCGATTTGCTCAGAATCCCGGGGCTGCAGAAGACCTATCCCAATTTGATCCAGGTGCCGGAAAAGATCATCGATTTGGAGTTTGTGGTTTTTACCAAGCATGTGGAATTCCCAGTGACCGGCTGGCGCAGCCTTAGACCCTATTCGATCGCCATTATCACCGGCTGGAAGGTTCTGGAGCGCAATATTACCGAGGCGGCAGCACTCACCAAGGTCAAAAACGTCTACCAGCTTTTCACGCTCCTGCTGAAAGATCGGGTCGACGCCATCGTCTATTCGCGCTGGCTGGGGTTCGGCTATATCAGACAACACCATGTGCGCGGGGTGAGGATATTGGAACCGCCCCTGGTGCGCCGGGGTGCGTATGTGTACCTGCATAAGAAACATCAACGTCTGGTGCCGAAACTCGCCGCGGCCTTGCGCGCCATGAAGGCCGATGGTAGTTATCGGCGAGCCTTCCGGCAAATACTGGCGCCGTTTGCCGGACAATGACGCCATGTTGAATTCCAATCTGGAGATTCATCAGTCCGGTATCGCCCGCCGCCTCATCCTCTATGTGATTCTATTCAGCTCGTTCATTACCCTGTTGCTCACTGCTCTCCAGTTGTACCGGGATTACAATACTGATATTGGCTTGGTTGAAGACCAATTGCAGCAAGTCCGGAACGTACACCTGAAAAGCCTCACCGCCGCCTTGTGGGTCTCAGATACCCAGGAACTCAAGACCCGTCTGGAAGGCATTTCCCGGCTTCGCGATATGCAGTCCCTGGAGGTCCGGGATCAGGAAAGGGTGTGGGTGTCCGTGGGCACGCCACAATCCAGGAACATGATATCGAAGCGCTACCCCATGGTTTATACCTCCCGAGGGCGGGACATCAGGATTGGCACATTAACCGTTGTTGCCAGTTTAAAGGGGGTGTATCAACGCTTGATCGACAAGGTCTGGGTGCTTCTTATCAGCAACGGCATCAAGACCTTTTTGGTGACAGGTTTCATCCTTGTGATTTTCCACACATTGATCACCCGTCATTTGATCCGAATCGCGGACTTCGCGCGCGGCTTGGACATCAACACTCTGGACAGTCCATTGGGCCTGGAGCGTAAAAGTAAGCATAAACAAAAAACGGACGAACTCGATCTGGTGGTCAGCGCCATTAACCGGATGCAGACCAATATAAAGGAATCGTTTACGGCCCTGGGGCAAAGCGAGGAGCGCTTTAAAATTCTGGCCAAGGTCTCGCCGGTGGGTATCTTCCGCACCGACGCCCGGGGCAACTGCACCTATGTCAATGAACGCTGGTGTGAATTGGCCGGCATGAACAAGGCGGAGGCGCTCGGCGAGGGCTGGACCCGGGCACTGCACCCCAAAGACCGGCAACGGGTGTTCCGTGAATGGTCCCAGGCCGTGGCAGATAGAGTCCCCTTCCATTCCGAATACCGTTTTCAGCGTCCCGATGATGGGGTGATTTGGTTGCTGGGATCGGCGGAAATGGAAATCGACTCCGGGGGTCAGGTAGTCGGCTATGTCGGCGCCATCACCGACATCACCAAACGCAAACGCACCGAAGAAACCGTGCGTAACATCGCCATGGGCGTCTCGGCCCAGACCGGCGGGGCCTTCTTCCATCATCTGGTGAGGCACCTGGCGAAAATGTTTAACATCGATTACGCCTATATCGGTGTATTGAGCAAAGACGACCCGCAGCAGGTCAACACCCTGGCGATGTGCGACCACGGACAGATCGTGGACAATATAAGCTATTTGCTGGCGGGCACCCCCTGCGCCAACGTTACAGGCCAGAGCACCTGCACCTACCCGAGCGGCGTGCAACAACAATTCCCGGAAGACCGGATGCTGGCGAACATGGGGGTCGAAGGCTATATCGGCACCCCCCTGTTCGACAGCCGCGGCGCGCCGCTGGGTATCCTGGTGGTGCTGGATAGAAAACCGTTACGGCATACCGAACAGGTGCGTGAGTTGCTGGAGATCTTTGCCGTCCGGGCGGCGGCGGAGATCGAAAGGTTGCAGGCCGAAGAAGTGCTGGCACACAGTAAGGCTGAATTCGAGGCCATGTTCAACGCCATTCCGGATGCGGTGATATTCACTGACACGGAACGCCGCATCGTCATGAACAACCCGGCGGTCCACGAGATATTTGGTTACAGCAACCAGGAGCTGATCGGCGGGACCGCGGAGATACTGTACGCGGACCGGAAGGACTTTTTGGAACAGGGATGCCTTCGCTACCACATTAAGTCCAGTGCACAACAAGGTACCTATGAAGTCAGGTACAAGCGTAAGGATGGCACGGTGTTCTGGGGCGAAACCCTTGGAACACAGGTCAAGGATACGAACGGCGCAACCATTGGCTTCATCGGCCTGTTCCGCGATATCACCGAGCGTAAGCGGGCAAAAGAAATAGAGGCGGGTTTTGGCCAGATATTGGATAGTTCCCTGAATGAGATCTACATCTTCGATGCCGACACACTACAATTTATCCAAGTTAACCGAGGGGCAATGATGAACCTGGGTTACTCCATGGAGGAACTGCAAAGACTCACCCCGCTGGACTTGAAGCCCGAGGTTACCCACACATCATTTGAGAAGCTGCTGATCCCTCTGCGTAACGGCGATAAGGAGAGAATCCAGTTTAATGCCACCCACCAACGTAAAGACGGATCCTTGTATCCCGTCGAAGTCCACCTCCAGCTCTCCAGCTTCGAATCCGTGGCGGCCTTTGTGGCCATTATCCTCGACATTACCGAACGCAGGCAGGCCGAAAATGTCCTGCGCCGCTCGCAGAAGATGGAGGCTATCGGCCAATTGTCCGGCGGCATCGCCCATGACTTTAACAACCAGCTCGGGGTGATCATCGGTTATCTGGATTTTTTGAAAAAGCATACCACCAATGACGAAAAACCCCACTTATGGGTGGATACCGCCACCAAGGCCACCCTGCGCTGCATGGACCTGACCCGGCAATTACTGGCCTTTTCCCGCCGCCAGATCACGGAAAAAACTGTGGTGGATCTCAATGCCACGCTCAAGGAGCTGGAGACCATGATTGCGCGTTCGGTCACTCCCGAGGTCAAGCTGCAGTATTTCCTGGCCGACGACCTGTGGTCCACCGAGATCGACCCCGGTGAATTCCAGGATGCGGTTCTGAATCTTGTGATCAATGCCCGCGATGCCATGCCGGGTGGCGGTATGCTCCTGGTCGAGACCACCAATAAACACCTGGATGCGGGTTATGCCACCCTCAACCCCGGGGTTGAACCCGGTGACTATGTACAGTTGATGTTGAGCGATACCGGCATGGGTATGTCTGTCGAAACCCTGGAGCACGTCTTTGAACCCTTCTTTACCACCAAGCCCGAGGGCAAGGGCACCGGCCTTGGCATGGCCATGGTGTACGGTTTTGTGAAACGCTATGGTGGATACATCAAGGTCTACTCGGAACCCGGCGTGGGCACCACCATCCGCCTGTATCTGCCACGTTCCACGGCCTCCGAAGCCACCGTCATTGCGAATAACGTTAACGAGGCAGAATTATCCACTGGCTGCGAATCCATCCTGATTGTCGATGATGAAGTCGATTTGCTCGCCCTGGCCGATCGGTACCTGACCGACTTAGGTTACCGGACCTTACAAGCAGAAAATGCCGCGCAGGCTCTGGAAATACTGAGGGGAGCCGAACAGATCGATCTGTTGTTCAGTGACGTGGTGATGCCCGGCGGGATGAATGGTTATGAATTGGCCCAGCGGGCGACCGAACAAAGGCCCGATCTTAAGGTACTGTTGACCTCGGGCTTTACTGCAGAAACCATTGCCCACAACGGACTGGCCCGTTTTTCCGCCCATCTGCTCAGCAAGCCTTACCGCAAGGATGACCTGGCGCAGCGTATCCGGTTCGTGCTCGATGCGGAGGCAGGGGTATGAATCGACCCAGGTTGATTGTGATCGATGATGAACCGGATATAGCGGGCTTTATCTGTGATGTGGCCGAACAGATAGGATTTGTTACTGAGCAATTCAATTATGCGGGGCTGTTCAAGGATCACTACAACGGCTACGCGGATGTTATTGTCCTCGATCTCATGATGCCGGGGGTGGACGGGGTTGAGGTGATCCGTTTTCTTTCCGAGATCGGTTGCAATGCCAGGTTGATCCTGATCAGCGGATTCGACCCGGGGGTCCTCCATTCCGCACAGCAACTGGCAGCGGAACAAGGGCTTAATGTTGCCGGCAGTTTGAGCAAACCCTTTCGTTACGATGCTCTGTATCAATTGTTGAGCGGGCTTTCCATTACCCCAAAAAGTCTTGCTCGCCCTGTATCCACCGAACCACCATCGGCGGGTGAACTGCGCGAGGCCTTGGACCATGATGAGTTGATGGTCTACTACCAACCCAAGGTTGGACTCAATGGGGATTGTCTCGTGGCCGTTGAGGCCCTGGTACGTTGGAAACACCCCAATCGGGGCTTGCTCGGTCCCGATCTATTTATCCCAACCGCTGAGCAGTATGACTTGATCGATGACCTGACCTGGGTTGTGCTGGAGCAGGTCATGACGCAATGTCGGTGCTGGCATGATCAGGGACTCACCATACAGGTTGCGGTGAACATGTCGGCGCACACGCTGAAAGAACTCGAGTTACCAGAAAAAATGGGTACTCTGGTTCAGAGATATAATTTGGAACCTTCTCAAATAATTCTTGAAGTTACGGAAACCACCTTGATGCAGGAATTGGCAAAATCCCTGGATATCCTGACACGCCTGCGCATGAAGGGCTTCCACCTTTCCATTGACGATTTCGGTACGGGCTATTCCTCGTTGGTGCAGCTTTACCGGGTCCCCTTCTCGGAAATCAAAATTGATCGCTCCTTTGTCATGGAAATGGTAAATGATCCAGAGGCTGCCACCATCGTCGAGACCATCATATTGTTGGGGCACAAACTGAATATGAGAATTGTTGCTGAAGGCGTGGAAACGGCTTCATGCCGGGAACGGCTGGCACGCCTGGCCTGTGATCAGGCGCAGGGGTATTTGTTTGCCAGGCCCATGCCCGGAGATGAAGTCTTTGCGTGGTTTTCCCAACACAGCAACCCAGAGCGCGGATGATTCCATGCCGCAAACGCCCAGGGCGGTACATGCGGAATTTCTGCCGGATCAAGACTCGCTCTTGATGACGGTAGCGGGAGCTTCTGGGAGTTCCAGGTGTGTGGAGTCAAACGTTGAAACGAAAATGCATGACATCACCATCCTGGACCACGTAATCCCGCCCCTCCAGGCGTTGCTTGCCGGCTTCTCGAACACCTTGTTCACCTGAAAACCGGATAAAATCATCGTAGGTAATGGTTTCAGCCCGGATGAAGCCCTTTTCAAAATCTGTATGAATTACACCTGCCGCCTGCGGGGCGGTGGTGCCAGCCACAATAGTCCATGCCTTGACCTCCATGGGTCCTGCAGTAAAAAAAGTACGCAAGTGGAGTAGGTCATAACCAGCCAGTATTACCCGGTTTAACCCCGGTTCAGTTAGCCCCAGATCATCAAGGAACAGCTGACGTTCGTCACAGTCAAGTTCTGCAATCTCGGATTCGATGGCAGCGCAGAGCGTAAGCAGGCGGGTATTTTCGGCCTTGGCATGCTCCTCCAGGCAATCAAGCAAGGGATTGTCTGTGAAGCCATCTTCGGCCACGTTGGCTATATACATTACTGGCTTAGCGGTTAATAAAAATAGTGGTTTGAGTTGGGCACGTTGTTCTTTATCAAGTTTTTGGGTTCGCACTGGAACACCCCGGTCCAACAGGTCACGGACCTGTTGCAACGTATTGCGCAGGCGTAGTTGTTCCTTGTCACCGGCCTTCGAGGCTTTGCTGGCCTTTGTCAAAGCCTTGTCTACGGTATCCAGGTCGGCCAGCGCCAATTCAATATCGATCACTTCAATATCCCGAGTCGGGTTGATGCTGCCATCAACATGGGTTACCAGATCATCCTCGAAGGCACGAACTACGTGGACGATGGCATCGACTTCACGAATGTGGGCCAGGAACTGATTACCCAGTCCTTCCCCTTTTGAGGCACCTTTGACTAGCCCTGCGATGTCGACAAACTCGATGGTGGTCGGTACCAGTCGCGAAGGAAGAGCGATCTTCGCGAGACGGTCGATCCTCAGATCAGGTACCGGAACAATGCCGGTATTGGGTGCAATAGTGCAGAATGGGTAGTTAGCAGCCTCAACCCCGGATTCAGTCAAGGCATTGAAAAGTGTTGATTTACCAACATTGGGCAGACCAACAATGCCACATTTAAAGCCCATTTTTTTCCTCCACCGAGGGTTTAGCGTACCGGGGCATGTAACTTATTCATGAGGGTATCGGGATCATCTGCGAGCAAATCAGGCAAGGCTTGCAGTCCACGATCCATCGCAGCCAGGATCTCCAGGCGCTGTTCGGGCGTTGCTTGGCCGAGTACGTAGCTGACGACTGCCTGGGCTGAGCCGGGGTGGCCGATACCGATACGTAGCCGATGGTAATCAGGACTACCCAGTTTCGAGTGCAGGTCCTTGAGCCCTTTGTGGCCACCATGGCCGCCACCAAACTTATAACGAATGATTCCCGGCTCCAGATCCAGCTCATCGTGAACAACCAGCAGTGACGCTACGGGCAAATGGTAATACCGCAGATAGGCGGCAACCGGACCACCACTAAGATTCATGAAGTTCTGAGGTTTTAGTAACTGTAAATCGTGGCCCCGCCAGGATAGCGAGCTACCCAGTGTATTAAAGCGACTTAGGAGTTGCCAGTCTTTCGGGGTTGCGAAAAGATCCACAAATTGAAACCCGGCGTTATGCCGGGTTTGTTGGTATTTTTTGCCCGGGTTGCCGAGTCCTGCAATAACTTTGATCACATCCAACAATCCTCAATTTTCGGACAGGCTCCTACGTATACGGAACCTATACCGTATCGTCCGGTCAATCTTCGAGTACCACGTCAGATCCCGCTTCCTCCTCCTCCTCGTCAGCGGATTCCTCGACGGCTGCCTTCGGTGCCATGATGGTGACCACCGCCAGGTCTTCGCCGTCACTATTGAGGGCGGTCAGCTCTACGGTTTCAGGCAGCTCGATGTCACTAAGGTGCAATACATCTCCGGTTTCAAGTTTGGAGATATCGATGGTTAGTTGGTCAGGTAAATCATCCGGCAGACAGGAGATTTCAACTTCTGTAATCAAATGGGATAATAGCCCACCTTCCAGTAAGCCTGGAGACTGCTCTTCTCCGGTCAGATGCAACGAGACCGGCAGGTGGATGGCTTCGCCAGCTTTGATACGCTGAAAATCCATATGTAGTACCCGGTGCTTTTGCGGTTGCATCTGGATATCACGGATGATAACTTTTTCACGCTTTTTACCATTACGCAAGGAGATCACCGATGAGCGAAAGCTGGAGTCCTCAAGTTTTAATAAAATCTCCAGCTGATCAACGGAAATCTGGGCATTGCCACTTTTGCCGCCATACACTACTGCCGGCAATCTACCCTGGTGCCGAATACGGCGGCCTGCAGCGGTTCCTTTCTCGTCACGAGTCTGGACATTCAATTCATATTGTGTGCTCATACTTCGATTCTCCTGTTGTCGTTAGTACGTATTATGTGCCGGTATTTTCGAACACAAACGCCCTCAATCCATAAAAAGTGTGCTGACAGAATCTTCATCGGCGATACGACGCATGGTTTCAGCGAGTAGTTCAGCGATACTCACCTGGCGAATCTTGTGCATGCCCCGTGCTTTCTCTGATAAGGGGATGGTATTGGTAACCACCAGTTCATCAAGTTGCGAATTCTCAATCCGGTCCAGCGCCGAGCCGGATAGAACCGGATGGGTACAGTAGGCAGCAACCCTGACCGCACCCTTATCTTTAAGGGCGGCAGCCCCTTCGCATAGGGTATTGGCAGTATCAACAATATCGTCAACCAGTACACAACTGCGATTGTCCACATCACCGATGATGTGCATCACCTTGGCTACATTGGGCTGGGGGCGTCGCTTGTCGATAATAGCCAGGTTGGCGCCCAGTTGCTTGGCAATGGCTCGGGCCCGTACCACACCACCGACATCCGGTGAGACCACCAGCAGGTTCGGCATACGCTGCCGCCAGATATCACCCAATAACACGGGTGAGGCATAGATATTGTCGGTTGGAATACGGAAAAAGCCTTGAATTTGGTCCGCGTGCAGGTCAAAGGTCAGGATCCGGTCGGCGCCGGTTACAGTAATCAGGTCCGCGACCAGTCGGGCGGTAATCGCAACCCGTGCGGTGCGAGGCCTGCGATCCTGTCTGGCATAACCGAAATAGGGGATTACCGCGGTAATGCGTTGTGCCGAAGCTCGTCGCATGGCATCCATCAGGATCAGTAATTCCATCAGGTTGTCATTGCTTGGGTGACAGGTGGGCTGCAGAACAAAGACATCTTTGCCCCGGACGTTCTCCAGAACCTCGATACTCACTTCACCATCACTAAATTCGGTGACAGTCGCTTTACCCAGCGGCAGATTAAGATGTTTGGCCACAGCCTGTGCCAATGCCCGATTGGCATTGCCGGTAAAAACAAGCATGTTTTCAGTGGACATGGGTTCCCCGCTGGTACAGATCTATGCTAGGAGGCTGTTCGAGAACAGCTTTTCAGCAGTAGGTTCTTTGTTCTCAGACAAGCACCCGGGTACAACGGTTGCTGATAAATGGCTGGGGCGCCAGGGTTCGAACCTGGGAATACCGGAATCAAAATCCGGTGCCTTACCACTTGGCTACGCCCCATCCGCATATCGATAACCGGCCTGTAATTTTTTCCACAAAGGGTGCCGATTACAAGTCTGAACAACGAAACCAGACCACGCAGCAGGACATTGCTGCCGTATGCGTTGCCCTTCTTGCTGGTTATTGACGGGCACATAGAAGGCACCACCGCTGCCACTCATCCTGGCGTTACCAAAAGCCGATAGCCACGTTCGCACACCTGCGGCTTGCGGATAATGCGCTATTACCATCGCCTGCAAGTCATTCCTGCCGAAGCTTGATTGCAAACCGTGTATTTTGATGGGCATGGGTTTGCTTGTCAATGTACTTTTTCCAAACACTTCTGCGGTAGCAATATGCACGTTCGGTACGATGACCAGCAACCAACCGGTATTTGGCGCAATAGGAGTGAGTTGCTCCCCGACGCCCTCTGCCCAGGCAGCCCTGCCATGTATAAAGACCGGTACGTCCGCACCGAGCTTAAGACCTAAATGCGCCAGCTTATCCAAGCTCCAGTGTAACTCCCAGAGTTGATTCAGAGCCAAAAGTACCGTGGCTGCATCGGAACTTCCGCCACCCAGGCCGGCACCAATGGGGATTGATTTGTCGATATGGATTTCGACCCCGCGAGCGATGCTGCCTTGTTGCTGCAGTAACAAGGCAGCGCGTACTGCCAGATCATCCATTTCAGGAATCTCTTTATTGTCACCGGTTCGACGGATGCCGTTATCGAGCAGGTGCAGACCGATTCGATCCTCAAGAGTGAGAAATTGAAAGGCGGTCTGTAAAATGTGATAACCATCCTCACGCTGGCCCAGAATATGCAGGAAAAGATTGATTTTGGCCGGAGCGGAAAACCACTGAATCATTGGTTGGTTGTACTAATAGGAGCCGTAGTTTCCGGAAGCTGCCAATTGCGGATAATCAGTTTGATTCGAAACAACGGTTGTTCCAGTCCCCCGGGTCGATCTTCCAGCCATGACGGGTCTGTCTCAATGGCAGGAATTGTTCCAGGTAGTGCGTCCAGTTGCAGTCGACCGGGCAGTTCATAGCGGTCGACTTTTCGGTATTCACTGAACTGAATCTTCCAGCCATTTTGCTGCAGTCTACTCAATCGACCCTGCTCGTCCCATTGCTGTTGCCGGATTGTTCCCGGTGCGGGCAGGCCAATGATCCAGTATTGCAGGCTTGAAAAAGGGACCGGCCAGCCAACGCGGCGATATAGCAACTGTTGCAGAGAGCGGCCTGTAAAACGGTTATTTTTACTGTCAATCAGCGTGGCTTGATCAGTATTTTGTCGCAGAAGCATACGCCCACTGCCAAAAGGCCCGTATAAATCGAGTTCATGTTGGTCATTGATTCGTTTCCAGCGTACCGTAGCCTGCCCGCCCTTACGCCGGGAGCGCACCGCCATTCGTGCCTTGATTTGCCAGCTGCGTATGGTTTGTAGTTTTTTGACTTGTACTGCCCACGGGCTGGCCGGGTGGTCGACCAGAATGGTCTGTCGGCTACAACCACTGGCCAGCAATATGGCCAGAAGCAGGCCGACAGTTAGCACCGTTTGTCCGGCAGGCATTCGAGGCAATTTCAGTGGTTGATAAAGCGCTTGATGGTGGCATTGAGAACGTTATTGTCAGAAGATTGCTGGTAGGCCTTCTGCCACACGTTGCGCGCTTTTCGCTGTTGTCCGATATCCCATAAAACTTCACCGAGGTGGGCAGAAATTTCCGGATCCGGGCGTAATGTAAGGGCTTGTTGCAGGAATTCGACGGCTTTATCGGATTGTCCCATGCGGAAGTAGAGCCAGCCCAGGCTGTCCAGAATAAAGGGATCCTGTGGTAATAAGGTATTGGCTTTTTGCAATAGGGCCAAGGCTTCGGAATAGCGGTCAGTCTGATCGGCCAGGGTATAACCCAGGGAATTATAGGCCTGGGCATTATTCGGTTCACGCTTGATCAGTAACCGCATATCCCGCTCAACCTGGTCCACCATACGCAGCTCGGCTGCAACCGAACCATGAGCGTAGAGCAGGCGATTATTTTGCGGATATTGCTGGATCGCTTTATCGAGCATCTGTTTGGTATTTTTCCAGTCCTTTAATTTCCTGAACAGCCGATCTTTTTCCAGGATCAATTGAATTTCCTGGTCCGTATCGCTGGTTGTCGTCTGGTTCAGCATTACTAATGCCTGGGTGGTTTTTTGTTGTTTGATCAGCACTTCAACAGACAACATGCGGGCCTGATATGCGGGTTTATCACCTTCTACTTTGCTGAAAATCGTGAGTGCTTGTTGATATTGTTGTAGGGATGCGTAGGACTGGCCCAACATAATCTGTAGCATCGGGTCATTTGGGCGCAGTTTCAACGTCTGCTGCAGATGCTGGGTGGCAGCCGCGAATTGTTGGGTTTGAAAACTGAGCAGGGCGGCAGCGTAATTCGCATCCGGATTGTCTGGTTGCAGTTTGGCGGCTATTTCAAAGGCCCGCAGAGCGGCAGGTTTGTGGTCTTTTTTTAATAGATACTGACCATAGGCCATCTGCAATTTTCCGGAATCGGGGTGGTTGTGGAGCCAGTTTTTTATGAACTTCTCGGCGTTGACACTTTGAGTTTGAGCAAGGTGAGAAAATATTGCCAGTGCCGCATCTTCCCAATCGGGTCGAACGACCAGTGCCTGCTGCAATGCCTGCAAGACGGCGGGACGATCTTTGGCACGTTCGGCGACCAAGGCCAGCATGAACCATGCATCGGCAGATTTGGGATGTACGTTGACCATTTTTTGCATTATGGCTATGGCAAGTTCCGGTTTGTCGGTCGTGATCTGCAGTAGCACAGTGGCAAGTCTTCGATAAGCCTGTCGCAGATTTGATTGCCCGGTAGCGAGTTGCTTACGCAGGGTTTTTTCTGCAGCATCAACACGCCCAAGCTGCAATTGTGCAACCGTAATAATATCCTGTGGTTCGGTGGCGTGGGGTACCAGTTTCCGCCACAGATTGGCCATCGCCAGGGCCTGTTTGTATTGTTTGTTGGCACTGGCGACCTGCGCTGCACGGGACACCGCGCGTGGGTCTTTGGAAGTCATGGCCACACGAGCCATAGCGTCGACCGCGATATCATCATAACCACGTTGCAGGGCTATTTCGCCGAGCAGAATATCGTACAACAGGCTTTGATCCAGTTTAATGGTCGGAAGAGAAGGGGTAGTAGGTGTAACCGATACCACGGGTACTGGCGTGCCAACACAGGATGCCAGTAGCAGTGTCAGCAATAGTCCGGCAAGCCGAGGTGGGATTAAGTGGAGAAATGGAGTCATTATGCGATATTATAGTCCGTCGTCAAACCTATCGGGGCCATGCAGTCGTGCAATTACCGGTTAGTATAATGCGACTGATTATTACGTCATTTAGACAATGTGTAAAGACAATCGTTAGGGTGAAAAAGACAGCGATACATCATTGTGCGGGGAGTCTTCGGTGAGTCCCTGGTGGGTTTTGTGGGTGGCGTTGTTGCTCGCAATAGCAGCCTGGTACTATCTGGGCCGTTTTTTCAGTCGCTGGTTCTTTCCCGCTATATCTTGGCTACCGGGTGCAACGGTTAGCCCCAAGGGCTGGAATGTGGCGAGCTGTGTGGTCGGCCAAGTTGCCCTGTTACTTGGTGGCGGTGTGTTTATCGGTATTCCATTGGCGTCATTTTGGGGCTGGGGGCCGGTAGTACTATGGCTTCTGATCGGTGGCTTCGGGATTTGTGGCCTCATCGCAGCGGGCCTGCATTTTCTTGATGGCCGCTATCCCATAGATGGGTTTTCGGTGGTCAGCGAAGATTTGCTCGGCCGACACGGGTCCAGATTATTAGCGTTGTTGTTGCAGGTTGCAGCAACCCTGATTCATACCTTGTTGTTGGTTGTGGCCAGTCAGCTGATGGCATTATTTCCCGTTGCCGCCAGCCTGGTCCTGCTGCACTGGCTACCCTTTTTGCTGCCAAAAAAAATCAGGCTACACTCAGGGGCTTATACGATCGTTGCGCTGGCCGTGCTATGGTTGCTGACGGTACCCATTGCCAGTTTTTTGCCGTTACGTCTGGCGGGAGAGATTCAGTTGCTCACGGGTGGTGATAGTCAATTTACAGTACAGGCTTCGAGCCTGTGGTTGTTGGTTTTGGTGGTACTGAATGGGTATCTGTTGCGGCAAGGTGATACGGGTGTGGTTCTGTACCGGTTGACTGCAGGAGTGATGTGTGTGCTACTGCTGTTATCCGGAATGCTTGGGTTGCTGGCTTTTCCAGCGATTATGGTGTTACCCCGGATTGCGGCAATAGCTCCTGCACCGCTATTGCCCGGCTTGCTGATCGCGTTGCCCACAACGACATTAGGTGCCTGGTATATGGTTTGTGTTGTCGGCAGCAGTCGCTCCCAGCAACGAATTTCACCAGTGCAGAGTTATGCCGGTATTATCGTAGTGGTGATGCTGGCCCTGGTGTTGTTGGTGTTGATCGGCTCTGGTGATGTACAGACCGCACCTTTGGCCTGGCAACCACAACAAAGCCTCCAGTATGCCCTGTCAGCTGCGCTGGTACGGATAGCCGGCCTGATTAGCCGACTGGGGCTTCCTGCCGCCAGCAGTTTGGGCTTAGCTGGTTTCACCACCATCGTGTTGCTGATGGCTGCTCTCCAGGCCGGGCTCCGTGGCCAAAGTATATTGTTCAATGACACGATTAGGGGGATGGGGACAGGTAGGGGTATGAAGACGGGCTGGGTTCGCGTATACACTTTGCCATTAATGGCGTTCACTGCGGGCCTAGCATTGTTTATACTACCGGGTCGTGGCCTTGCCACTTTGTGGATGATCTGGGGTGTTGCCAGTGCTTTGGTATCAGCCGGACTGTTGGCGATGATTGGACTGGCATTATCGCGCCAACATCGGGCTGGAGGTGTTGCTCTCAGCCTGGGTTTGCTGGTGTGGAGTATTGGGCAATGGGCGGGATTGCTGGGCTTACTGCAACACACGGGTAATTGGCAGCCATTCGAATTGCTGGATGCAGTACTGTTACTTCTTGGTTGCTGGCTACTGCTGGCTTGTTTACAGAGTTGGTGGAAGTTGCGTATTGCTGTAAACAGAACGCCACGAAAAACCAATTTGTTATTACGGTAGTTGTTTTACTGCGATAGCCCTCCAACCATAATTTTGCCCGCCCATTAACTTTGCCTACCCAATAACTTCGTGATTGATCATCCATGTACCTTCTGACACTCGGACTGAGCCATAAAACGGCACCGGTTGCGTTGCGGGAAAAAACGGCATTTAGCGCAGACACGTTGCCGGATGCCTTGCGCAGTCTTCGAGAGTCTTGTGGCGTGGAAGAAGCCGCAATTCTGTCCACCTGCAATCGCACGGAAATTTATTGTCGTGGCCAGGAAGGGTATAGTGAGGCGGTGATTGATTGGGTCGGCCACTATCATAAGTTGTCGACTAGCGACCTTCATCAATGTTTGTACCAACATCCGGATCGGGCAGCGGTACAACATGCGTTCCGAGTTGCCTGTGGTCTGGATTCCATGGTCCTTGGGGAGCCACAGATTCTCGGGCAGATGAAACGGGCGTTTTCTTGTGCCAATCAGGCCGGGGCCACGGGGAAAATTCTCAATCGACTGTTTCAACATACATTTTCCGTAGCCAAACAGATCCGAACGGACACCGCTATCGGTGCTAGTGCAGTTTCGGTAGCCTATGCCGCGGTCAACCTGTCGCGAAGAATTTTTGCGCACCTGAGCAATCAAACGGTGTTATTGATCGGTGCAGGAGAAACCATTGAGTTGGTGGCCAGGCATTTGCTGGAACAAGGTGTACACCACATGATTGTCAGCAACCGTACCGTCGAGCGGGCACAACGGCTGGCCGAATGCATCAATGGTGAAGCGATTTCGCTACAAGAATTGCCGCAACGTTTGCATGAAGCGGATATTATCATCTCTTCAACTGCAGCACCGCTACCGATTTTGGGTAAGGGAATGATTGAAAGTGCCTTGAAAGTCCGCAAGCATAGGCCCGTGTTTATGGTTGATCTGGCAGTGCCTCGTGATATCGAGGAGCAGGTGCGGGAGCTGGATAATATTTACCTGTATACCATCGATGACCTTCAGGATGTGATCGAAACCGGAATCCAGTCACGTCAACAGGCAGCAGTTGAGGCGGAAAAGATTATCGACCTACAAGTCGTACAGTTTATGCGCTGGATGCATTCGCTGGATGCGGTGCCGACCATTCGACAGCTCCGCCAGCAGCTGGAAATGACATCACAGACCGAACTTAATAAGGCTCTTAAGAAACTGGCTCAAGGTGCCGACCCGGTACAGGTTGTCAATCACCTGAGTCACAGTTTGACGAACAAGTTTGCCCACCAGCCCTCGAATGCATTACGCCGTGCGGACCTGGAAGGTGACCCTACGCTGCTGAAGGCTACACATAAATTATTTGATTTGGGCGACCTGCCCGGTGACACAGAATGAACCCTTCACTATTCGCCAAGTTGCAGGATTTGAGCGAGCGCCAGGAAGAAATCAACCGGCTGTTGTCTGATCCCGATATTATCGGTGAGCAGCAGCGCTTTCGCCAGCTTTCCATTGAACTCGCTGACATTTCGCCAGTGGTGGAGCAGTTTTCCCGGTATCAGGCCATCCAGCAAGAGCTGACTGAAGCCGAAGCCATGTGCCACGATCCGGATAGCAGTATTCGAGCACTAGCGCAGGATGAAATACCGGAATTACGTGATCAATGTGCTACGCTGCAGGATCGATTGCGTCATTTATTGTTACCCAAAGATCCCAGAGATGAACGCAATATTTTCCTGGAAATACGTGCTGGAACAGGTGGTGATGAAGCCGCATTGTTCGCAGGCGACCTGTTCCGTATGTACAGCCTTTATGCCCAGCAACTGCACTGGCAGGTCGAGGTCATTAGCCAAAGTCAGGGCGAACACGGTGGCTTCAAAGAAATTATCTCTCGTATTGTTGGTAATGGTGCTTATTCTCGCCTGAAGTTCGAGTCTGGTGCACACCGGGTGCAGCGGGTCCCGGAAACCGAGGCCCAGGGTCGTATTCATACTTCGGCCTGTACCGTGGCCATCCTGCCTGAGGCAGATGCGATTGACCATATAGAGATCAATCCGGGAGAATTACGTATCGATACCTATCGTGCTTCCGGGGCGGGCGGTCAGCACGTCAACCGGACTGATTCTGCAGTGCGAATTACCCACCTGCCAAGTGGCTTGGTGGTGGGGTGTCAGGACGAACGATCACAGCACAAAAATAAGGCTCGGGCAATGTCGGTGCTGACTTCCCGCCTACTGGAGCAGGAAATCAGCCGTCAGCACGAGGCTGAGGCTGAGACGCGCAGAAACCTGGTGGGTAGCGGTGATCGCTCGGAGCGCATTCGGACCTATAATTATCCACAAGGCAGAGTCACTGACCACCGTATCGGATTGACGGTATATAAATTAGAAGAAGTGCTACAGGGTCAACTTGATCGGGTGATCGAGCCGCTGATCAATGAATACCAGGCGGATCAGCTGGCAGCCATGTCGGGTGGGTGAACCAGGCCGTGCGAATTGCTGATTGGCTTCGACAAATTCGCATGCGGTTGACAAATTCTGCTAGCCCGGAACTCGATGCCCGTTTGTTGGTACGCCATATCATGGGCTGTAACGCCACAGAGTTGATCCTGTACGAACGGCGGGAATTGAATATGGATCAGTTGTCAGGTCTCGAGGTTTTGGTGCAACGTCGCCGAAGCGGTGAGCCGATGGCTTACATTATGGGTCAACAGGCATTTTGGAATATGCGGCTCACGGTTGGTGAAGGTGTTCTGGTGCCGCGGCCTGATACTGAAACGTTGGTTAAAGCTGCGCTGGATTTACCGTATAACAACGGGTCCTGGCGAGTGGCTGAATTGGGAACCGGCAGTGGTGCGGTGGTACTGGCGCTGGCTCACGAACGCCCACAATGGCAGTTACTGGCAACCGACATCAGCCCGCTGGCGTTACAGGTTGCGCAACAGAATGCACAGGAGTATGCGCAGCAAAACATACAATTTTGTCGCAGCAACTGGTGCCAGGCTATCCGGCCAGCCAGTCTGGATCTGTTGTTGAGTAATCCACCCTATATTGCCGAAAAGGACCCTCATTTGCTTGGTGATGGTGTTCGTTTTGAGCCACACACAGCCCTGGTCGCAGGACCGGATGGCCTCGATGCTATTTATGTCATTATCGCCTCGGCCCGGAGCCGTTTACGGCCAGGTGGCTGGTTGTTGCTTGAACACGGTACTGAGCAGGCCTTTGCAGTCTGTCAGTGTATGGCAGAGCAGTCTTTCAGGGAGATCAAGACTGTGGCTGATTTGGCCGGTAACCCCCGGGTTAGTCTGGCCCAATTGCACAGCAGGGCCACCTGTTGACCCGGAAAAAGTGTATTTGCTGGTGTTTTGGGAATATCATTAGCCCCTCGCGGCCATGGTTACCTCGAAATGACGAAATCGTTATGGCCTCTGGGACTGACGGAAACTAATGAAAAATTGATCGACTAAAATTCAGCGGGTTTGTGTGAAAGAATATTGGAAACGACTCAAGTCGCTCAATAATTTCGAAATAACGATCATCGGCCTACAGGTTATTCTTCTGCTCGCGATCTTCGTTGCGGACGTAGGCGGTGGGATCGTGGAAAACATGGTCCGCAGAACGTTTGATGGTCAATACTGGAAGCTGGCTGCGGTTATGGTTTTCTCCGGAGTCTCTTTCCTCTCCATTTTATTGGCTTCTATGGTCAATAGCCTGACTGTACGCCTGGTGGTGATCTTCTTTTTTTTGGTAACGTTCCTGGTCAACCGTGTTACCTATCAGTTGACCGGGGGTTATCTCGACGTTGAGTTTATTTCGAGCTTACTCGAAACCACCGGCCGTAATACTCTCCTGATGTTTCTGAACGAGTATTTTTCGGTACTGACCACCGCCGTGGGTCTGGCTTTCATCATCATGCTCTTTTTCGTATACACACCCCACAAGGCTAAAATCCCCACATTGCTCTCTTTGCCAATACCGATACTCATGTTTTCCATCTATGTATTGTACATGGTAATGCCGGGTATGAATGTAGCCAAGTTTTCATCGAGCCTTTTCTCACTACCCTACCAATTCCCCATGGCCGTAAAGATGAGAAATATGATCGGGAGGCTGGAACGGATCCCGTTACAGTACAACGGTCGGTTTGGTGGGCAAATGGAAAAGATTGTGCTTCTTATCGACGAGAGTGTCGCTGGTTCCTCGCTGACGATAAACGGCGGCCCTGATGGTGTTACACCTTACTTATCAAGTGGTGCTGCGCAGCAGATAAATTTTGGCCTGGCTACGAGCTATACGAATCGGAGCGCTCCGAGTAAATTACTTTTACGGTCTGGACTTTCCATTGGCTCGATTCCGGACACCACCTATACCGCCTTCACTAAGCCGAACCTATGGCAGTTCGCAAAAAAAGCGGGATATCGAACAGTTTTTATCGATGCCTGGCCAACCCTTTTCCAGGATTTTGTGACAGCAAAGGAACTTACCCTGGTGGATGAGGTGTATGGTGGATACGAAGGAGTCAGAGCCTATTCCGACTTTCTTGCCGCGGAGTCTTTGAAGAAGATTCTCGCTCGTGATGGCAAGTTCTTCATTATCGTGCTCAAAGAGGGGGTTCACTGGCCGTACGCCAATGCTTACCCTAGGGATTGGCGTAATTTTTCTCCGGTGGTCAAGGGTGTTAATTTTATCAAGATGCCCGTCCGAAAAGGGCAGGGGGAGAAATTTATCTCAAAAACCCAAGGTTTACGCCCACTTCTCGAAAAAGGCGAGGAGAGTTCCACGTTGAAAGAGCTTTATAAAATAGTCAGGAACAACAGTGATAACAATCGGTATGATTCTGGCTCCCAACGTGTCAACGCTTATTTGAACGCGGTTAACTGGTCGGTTGATCATTTTTTCAGGTTCCTTCTGGAAGGACTTGATATGAGACGGACCATCATCATCCATACCTCTGACCATGGTCAATATGTTAATCCTAAAAACCCGAAGGGTGGTTTTTACAGGGGCCATGGTTCCATTGAGAACCCGAAGGCGGCGGAGGGAATCGTTCCGTTGCTATTATTTACCGAACAACCGGTGTGGCGGAAAAAGCTTGAGAGGGCAGCCGAAAAATCTTTCAACAAAATGACACATGATAGAATTTTTCCGACTATAACCCGATTAATGGGCTACGAGCCGGCCTGGGTGAAAGTAAATGTCGGCGAAACCTTGCTCGACCCAGCACCTGCAGAGCGATTCTTTTTCTATGGTCCGTCGATATTTCGTGATGACGGTGTAAAAAAGATGGTGGTTGAATAAGACAATTTCGATTGTGTTGATCACACCAATTCCGGCTGTGGGCGGATGATGTTCATCATGGCCCTAAATGGTACCAGCAGGGTTAAGGCCATGAGCATTTTGATCCCGAAATCACCCACAGCCAGGTTCACCCAGGGGACGTTGGTGCCGGCAAAGGCGATGGAAAAGAACAGTACGGTATCGAGAATAGAGGCCAGAGTCGATGAAATGACCGGAGCCTTCCACCAGCTGAAGTGACGCAGGTGATTGAAAACAGTGACATCCAGCAATTGACCTACCAGAAAAGCGCTGCCTGAAGCCGCAGCAATACGTGGTGTTGCCAGCAACAGTGATGCCATAACGGCAGTCGCAAAACCGACATAGACCACACGTCTTGCACCTTGTACGCCAACCTTGCGGTTGATCAGATCAGTGACCAGGAAGGTTACCGGATAGGAGAATGCACCCCAGGTCAACCAGCCATTAATGGGGTATTGCACCAGAATATTGGAGGCGGTCACTATCGTGGCCATAAAGGCAGTTGCGAGCAAGAAACTGCCGGAAGTATTACGGATTGTCATCGTCAGATACCGGGTGGGAATTGCTTCTATATTGAGACTGAAACTTATACTTGCGTTTGCTTGGATACCGCATGGACGGCAGCGGCCACCTTCTCCGGGTCATCAAGGTAGGTGTGGCTGATTGCGCGAAAATTATCATCGAGCTCATAGACCAGGGGCATCCCTGTGGGTATGTTAAGGGCGATGACCTCTTCTTCAGACAGGTCGTCAAGATATTTGATCAGGGCACGTAAGCTGTTACCATGGGCTACAACCAAGG
This sequence comes from Gammaproteobacteria bacterium, assembly GCA_011052285.1. Lineage (GTDB taxonomy): Bacteria > Pseudomonadota > Gammaproteobacteria > Arenicellales > DRJH01 > DRJH01. The sequence continues at coordinate 403 of DRJH01000271.1, read as the reverse complement.
GTTTGAGCCCGGCCCGTAATAGCGGGACTAAGCGCTCCAGCCACCATTGCTCAACCCGGACCAGAGTATCAGCTAAAGATTCGGTCAGTGGTGTTTCCAGGACTTCTCGGTAACGCGGATCACGCGCCGGATTCATCGGGTCCGCCGGGTCAAGTGCCGGCGGACGAATGGCATAGCCGCGACGCCAGCGCAGCACCTGCTCCGGGCCATGTCTGGCGCTGGTTTCTTTTTTGTCCAGCCCTTGCAGGGCTCCGTAGTGGCGTTCATTGAGACGCCAGTCCGTATGTACCGGCAACCACATCTGGTCGGTTTCTTCCTGGATCAGCCACAACGTACGAACCGCTCTTTTTAGCCGCGAGGTCAGGGCGATATCAAATTGGAACTGTTTTTCCAGCAGCAATTT
>DRJH01000270.1 GCA_011052285.1 Gammaproteobacteria bacterium | reverse complement strand
CATCCCAAGGAATTGGGTGACGCTGAAGTTGTTTCCTTTCTGAGTCATCTGGCGAGTGACCGCACGGTCGCGGCGTCCACCCGGAACCAAGCCTTAAATGCGCTGGTTTTCATGTACAAGTACGTACTCGAATGCCCACTCGGTGAATTACCTAACTTGGTTCGCAGTAAGCGCCCAATAAACCTGCCGGTGGTGTTGACGCCGGGGGAGGTGAGTCGTTTGCTGAAACAGCTACAGGGCAATAACTGGCTGGCTGCTTGCCTGATGTATGGTTCAGGATTGCGCTTGATGGAGGCCGTCCGCCTGCGAATCAAGGATATCGAGTTCGATTATCTGGCGATCGTAGTGCGCGATGGCAAGGGAAAGAAAGATCGTATCGTGACCCTGGCGAAGGAGCTGGTAGAGCCGCTTAAGCGTCATCTGCAAAGTGTGTGCAACACCTATAAAAAAGATCTGAAGGACGGTTTGGCGGGGGTGTATTTGCCCAACGCACTCGAGAGAAAGTATCCCAACGCAGGCCTGGAGTGGGGCTGGCGCTACATTTTTCATGCACCCCGGGTCAGCATCGACCCGCGTACCGGCATCGAACGTCGTCACCATCTGGGTGAGCAGAACATCCAGCGCGCAGTGAAGAAGGCGGTACGGGCGTCAAATATTACCAAGCCGGCTTCCTGCCATATGCTTACGACACAGTTTTGCGACCCACCTGCTGGAACGAGGTGCAGACCAGCATCAGCAAACCACCCGGGTCGAGAATGGGGACTAGCGCCTGAATAATCACTGCTCCGATTGCACACACCGGTCAGATCCCTGAAAATACCGGTACTGTATTTGTCCTGGCTAGGTGGAGGGACAGGTCATGAACCGATGATGAGGGCGGATAATGTACTCGCAACATTCGTATAATGGAATCTTGGGGAAATTAAGTAAAAAATCTAGTAGCTATTCAGCGCATTCATCTTTTTGTCCCATTACGGCGTTATTTTCGTACTCGAATGCTCACATTCTCCGTGCGAAAACGCCTTGTACTGAACCAAAATCTAAATACGCTGAATCGTTACAAACGAGTATCAATTGCCAAAGTTGAATCAAGCACACCGACACTATCCAGTTTGGAATACGCTATGCTGAATTCGCGACTTGGATTTGTTGGATTTCTTGCTTTGGCCATGAGCTATCCCAAGTTTTCCAACAAGGGTGTTGAGCTGACGTAGGGATGCTACCGCGCCTCACCGCTGCTTACGCCAGCTGTTGATCTTTAAAAAACCGTTGCAATGACGTACGAAAAAGCGTGTGGCAACAACCAGAATGGACTACCAGAATCCTTGGATTATTATGCTGAGACGGCATATTGAGCAGACCCTATTTCGGTGGAGTGGAGAGGATGGAAAGTCGTAGCGATAAATCTGCACAATCAAGCGGAAAAGTATTGCCATGCGTGCGCTGCAGGTTTATTGTCGCGCACCGGTTTACCCTGTAAACCACAGACCACACATAATACTCTGACTGGAGGAAGCCCGGATGAGTGATATTGAGATTGCCCGTAGTGTAAAAGGTCTACCGATACAGACCATTGCCAAAAAGTTGCGCATTCCTGAAGAACATCTTCTGCCTTATGGCCATGATAAGGCAAAAATCTCACTGGAGCACATCGGGTCGCTGAAAAACAACCCACAAGGCAAACTGATTCTGGTCACTGCCATGTCGCCCACACCTGCGGGTGAAGGCAAAACAACCACTTCAGTGGGTCTGTCTGATGCACTGAACCGGATAGGCAAAAAAGCCACCGTTTGTTTGCGCGAGCCCAGTCTCGGCCCCTGTTTCGGGATGAAGGGCGGTGCTGCCGGTGGTGGCCACGCCCAGGTCATCCCGATGGAGGACATCAACCTACATTTTACCGGTGATTTTCATGCTATCGGCGCCGCCCACAACCTACTTTCCGCCATGGTGGATAACCATATCTACTGGCGTAACGAATCCAACATCGACTCCAGACGCGTAACCTGGGGCCGGGTCGTCGATATGAACGATCGTGCTCTACGCCGAATCAATAGCTCTCTGGGTGGTATCAGCAATGGCTTTCCCCGTGAGTCCGGATTTGAAATCACTGTGGCCTCCGAGGTGATGGCTATTTTCTGCCTTTCTGAGTCATTGCAGGAGCTAACCCAGCGACTTGGCTCCATTATTATCGGCTATACCCGCGAGCGAAAACCGGTCTACGCACGCGATATTAAGGCCCAAGGCGCCATGGCAACACTGCTAAAGGATGCTTTTATGCCGAACCTGGTACAGACCTTGGAAGGGAATCCAGCGATGATTCATGGGGGTCCTTTCGCCAATATAGCGCATGGTTGCAATTCCGTAGTTGCTACCAGAGCGGCGCTGGCTATGAGTGATTATGTAATTACCGAAGCAGGCTTCGGCGCAGACCTTGGGGCGGAAAAATTTCTCAATATCAAATGCCGTAAAACGGGCTTGCGCCCGGATGCCACGGTCATTGTGGCCACAGTGCGGGCGCTGAAATACCACGGTGGTGTTTCGCGAGATCATCTGCAACAGGAAAATGTCTCCGCTCTCGAGTTGGGCCTGCCCAATCTGCGGCGGCACATTCGCAACCTCAGCCAGTTTGGACTACCCGTAACAGTGGCCATCAACCGTTTTTTGTCCGATACGGATGCTGAAGTTGCTGCCGTTCAGACCTACTGTGAAGAGATGGGTATCGCCGCCGAGGTTTGTAGCCATTGGGCAAAGGGCGGTGCTGGTGCCGAAAGCTTGGCACAAGAGGTGGTACGACTGGCGGAGTCGAATTCTGCCCATTTGATACCGACCTATGCAGATGACGCTACCCCTTGGGAAAAAGCCCAAACTATTGCCCGACGTATCTATGGTGCAGACGATATTATTGCTGACAAGAAGATCCGTGGACAATTTCGAGCCCTGCTGGATGATGGCTATGGGGAATTGCCGGTCTGTATGGCCAAAACCCAGTATAGTTTCTCTACAGACCCCGCCTTGCTCGGTGCCCCGACTAACTTTGTCGTACCCATCCGTGAAGTTAAGCTGTCCAGTGGCGCCGGATTCATTGTCGTAATCTGTGGTGATATTATGACCATGCCCGGACTGCCCAGGTTGCCTGCAGCGAATGCCATCCATATCGATAGTGAAGGCCTGATCCAGGGCTTATTCTAAAGACCAACGTAACTATTCGGCGTGTTTGGATTTTGGTTCAGTACAAGGCAATTTCGCACGGAGAATGAGGCTGACCCTCGACAGCCTCCAGATTGCGGTAGAATACCCCCATTAATCAACCGATGACATCCACCGACGACTGAAATTATGAACCAACGCTTTGTTGCCATCCTCATGGGCTCGGATTCCGATCTATCTACCATGCAAACTGCGATGGACACCCTGGACGCACTGGGTATTCCCTGGGAAGTAAAGATTACATCTTCACATCGTACACCCGATGCTACCCGTAACTATGTGCGAGAAGCAGATCAGCGCGGTTGCCAGGTTTTTATTGCCGCAGCCGGCCTGGCCGCCCATCTCGCCGGTACCGTCGCCAGTTTAACCCTAAAGCCGGTGATCGGGGTTCCGATAGAGGCTGGGCCGCTACGAGGTGAGGATGCTTTGTTATCGACCGTGCAAATGCCCGGGGGGATTCCGGTCGCTTGTGTTGCCATCGGCAAAGCCGGCTCACGTAATGCGGCCTACCTGGCCGCCCAGATGCTGGCCCTGCAAGACCCTGGGATTACCACACTGCTGGCTACTGACCGTAAACAAAATGCCCAGGATGTGGCTGACCGTGATACGAAACTACGACAACATCTGGGCAAATCCTCAATCCATTAGCGCACAGGGATTGCGGCGTATTCGACAGGGTGGCTTGGTCGTCTATCCGGCTGAAGGCTGTTACGGTATCGGTTGCGACCCGCGCAACCGGGCTGCAGTACGGGCTCTGTTGCATTTGAAAAAACGCCACCCGAGCCAGGGGCTGATCCTGGTTGCTGCCGGTGAATGGCAGTTACGCAACTGGATTGCCCCGGCTTTCCGGGGCAATAAACTGGATCCGGCCCGTGCTACCTGGCCGGGACCGGTGACTTGGTTGGTACCGGCAGCACATGGGACTCCGTATTGGTTGCGTGGTCGCAATACCTGTATAGCCGTGCGGGTGACTGACCACCCACCGTTGGCCACCCTATGCCGGGCCGCCAGAACTGCATTGGTTTCTACCAGTGCCAACGGCCGTGGTCAGGTCGCTGCCCGTCGACCTCACCAGGTGTATGATCAATTCGGCGGCATTCTGGGTGGCGTCCTGCCGGGCCACCTGGGGGCTTTACATCAGTGCACCGAAATTCGTGACCTTGTGAGTGGCCAAGTGCTCAGAGTTGCTTACTAACCCCCCTGCGGCGGGATTCCGGATCTACGATGAGGGATAACGAATGAATAAAGTGGATGTGCCGGTGGTAAAAGATTTTCTGCTGCAATTACAGGATCAGCTCTGTGTAGCACTGGAAGCAGAAGACGGTACCGCCCATTTTCACGAAGACCCCTGGTACCATGCTGAGGGCGGTGGTGGCAGTACCCGGGTGTTGGATGCGGGTATTGTTTTCGAACGTGGGGGGGTTAATTTTTCCCACGTCTTCGGTAACACACTACCCACCTCGGCCAGCACCCGATACCCGCAGCTGTCCGGTTGCAGTTTCGAGGCCATAGGTGTTTCATTGGTCCTGCACCCACAGAATCCCTATGTACCGACCAGCCATATGAATATCCGTTTTTTTCTGGCTCACGGCCCACAACAGAAGCCAATTTGGTGGTTTGGAGGTGGTTTTGATCTGACTCCCTATTATCCTTTCCGCGCAGATGTTCTGGAGTGGCACCTCAAGGCTCAGCACACCTGCCAGCGCTTTGATCCACAATACTATCCACGTTTCAAAGCCTGGTGTGATGACTATTTCTACCTGCCTCATCGCGGTGAAACACGTGGTGTCGGTGGACTATTTTATGACGACCTCAATACTCCGGGTTTTGGCCATTGCTTCGACTTCACCCGGGCTGTAGCTGAGGTTTTTCTGGATGCCTACCCACCGATTGTTCGCCGCCGCAAGCATACGGCCTTCGGACCACGACAACGTAACTTTCAACTCTATCGCCGTGGTCGCTACGTGGAGTTCAACCTATTATATGATCGGGGCACTTTGTTCGGCCTGCAATCCGGTGGCCGAACGGAATCCATTCTGATGTCGATGCCACCACTGGCAAGCTGGCAATATGCCTGGCAAGCGGAACCTGACTCAGCAGAAGCGGAGCTGCATGCAGGCTATCTACAACCACAAGACTGGCTTCAACCTACCTGATGATGCGCTTGCTGTACACACTATTGCTACATCTGGGTTTGCCGCTGGCATTGTTACGTTTGAGTTGGCGAGGTATTCGTAGTCCGGACTATTTGCTACGCTGGGGCGAGCGTTTCGGTCGGGTACCGGAAACCGTAGCCAGCGGCTCAATCTGGGTTCATGCTGTTTCGGTAGGTGAAGTCAATGCCGCCATGCCGCTAGCTCGTGCCTTGCGCCAACAATATCCTGAGCAAAGCCTGCTGATTACCACCACGACACCGACCGGCTCCATGCAATTGACGCGCAGCCTGGGTAGCGGGGTTGATCACTGTTATCTACCCTATGATTATCCCTGGGCCATCCGCACTTTTTTGCACCACACCCGACCACAACTGGCCATTATTATGGAAACCGAAATTTGGCCAAATCTGTTTAAACAACTATCAGAACACCATATTCCCATCGTCATGACCAATGTCAGGGTCTCCATGCGCTCGTTTCAAGGCTATCGACGAATGCCCGGTTTTGTCCGGGAAACACTGTCACGGGTTACCCTGTTTGCGGTACAGACGCGTGCCGATGCTGCGCGTTTACGCAGACTTGGTGCCCCAGGGAATCGACTGAAGATCACCAACAGTATAAAATTTGATGTGCGCCTGGCCCCTAGCTTGACTGAGGTGGCCACCGTAGTACGACGTGACTGGGGACAGAATCGCCCGGTATGGGTTATCGGTAGTACCCATGATGATGAAGAGGTGCAGATCATTAGCGTCTATAAACGACTGCTCACCGAGCTGCCAGATTTATTGGTCGTACTGGCGCCACGGCACCCGGAACGTTTTGCAGCAGTCACACGCTTGTGTCGACGGGCCGGACTACGCCTGCAAAAACGCAGTGAGGTAAAACAAGTAGCCGCACGAACCCAGATCTATTTGGCCGATAGTATGGGAGAGCTGCCAGTATTTTTTGCCGCTGCGGATGTTGCCCTGGTTGGCGGCAGTCTGATTGTGGGCGGGGGAGGACATAATGTACTGGAACCCTGCGCGGTAGGTGTGCCGGTATTGTTCGGGCCTTATATGGCCAATTTCCGGGAAATCAGTCAACAAGTGTTGTCTTGTGGTGCCGGCTTTGAGGTAAGCACCGAGGACGATATGGTAGCACAAATCCACCGTTTGCTGACGGACCCTGAAGCCCGCTTTCTGGCCGGTGAAGCGGGCCGGGCACTGGTCAAGCGCAACAAGGGGGCATTGCAAAAAACCATGGATCTGATTGCCTCGGTTCATGACCACACACCAATATCTGAACAATAGCCAGTACCAACAAACCGTTGTAACGAAATGCTGCGGATGATTGCTGGGTTTGGAGAGTTCCTGAATTGTAAGAGAGTCGGCATGCCAGGACTACAGACAATCTGTAGCAGATTACAAAGAAGTAGTAATTCTGTACTCGCCCCCCGTAAAAAATTGAAGGTTGATTTACTGAGTTATTCGTAACGATGTGTAAAGGACACGAGCAAACTCTGTAATTCAAATACTTATATTTGGTAACTACCGACCCTGCCGTTGATCGATATGGTGGTTGACATATCCTATATATAGGGATAACTTACCCCGCCTAGCTACTATATTTAGTGATTGGGCGTTTTCTGACCCGGTTCAATGAAATGACCGCTGGCGCCGACAGACCCTGCTTTCCAGCAGGAGGGATGTCTGTCAAAAAATCAATTATTTACCGCCAGGATGGCAAAATTTCGCGGCAGAGCCTGTACCCTGCCAGCAACTTTCGGGGATGAATCGTGGAAGCCACCATACAAACCAAGCTGCAAATTACAGCAAAGAGCAGCAAAAATACTGTACCAAAAGAAACTACCAGCTATCATCTTCAACCAGCATCAGAGGATATCTGGGACAAAAAATACCGTCTAAAAAACAGCAACGGTGAATGTATCGACCGCAAGGTAGACGATACGTTCAAGCGTGTGGCCCGAGCCCTGTCCGGTGTCGAAAAACCGGCCATGCAGGAAACCTGTTACCGGCAATTCGTCTGGGCATTGCAGAACGGCGCTATCCCTGCCGGGCGGATTATTTCCAACGCCGGAGCTCAGGAACACAAACCTGCCACCAGCACCATCAACTGCACCGTCTCCAAAGCTATTCCCGATTCCATGGACGGGATTCTGCAGTCGGTACATGAGGCAGGCTTGACGCTCAAGGCCGGTTGCGGTATCGGTTATGAATTCTCCACTCTGCGACCCAAGGGGGCTTTTGTCAGTGGAGCCGGCGCCTATACATCCGGTCCACTGTCCTTTATGGACATCTTCGATGCTATGTGTTTCACGGTTTCCTCTGCCGGTGGTCGGCGCGGGGCACAGATGGCCACTTTTGATATTGGCCACCCGGATGCCAGCGAATTTATTTCTGTAAAACGCCAAAATGCTCGTCTGCGCCAATTTAACCTGTCCTGTCTGATCAGCGATGATTTCATGCTGGCAGTCAAGGAAAATCAGCCTTGGGCGCTGGTGTTCCCAGCCAGCCAGACTGAATTTGATGATAAAAATACCAATATCGTGTGGCGTCACTGGCCCAATACAGAAGGCTACATCGTTAATGATACCGGGGAGGTTGCCTGTCGTGTGTACCGCAGTACCCCAGCGCGTCAACTCTGGGATTTAATCATGACTTCGACCTATGATTATGCCGAACCGGGATTCATCCTGGTTGACCGCATAAACGATCTGAACAACAACTGGTTTTGCGAAAATATCCGGGCCACCAATCCCTGTGGAGAACAGCCCCTGCCTCCTTATGGGGCATGCCTTTTGGGCTCCATTAATTTGACCCGGTTCATTGTTGAGCCGTTTACCCCGCAGGCCACATTTGACTGGGAGCGCTTTCGCCAGGTGGTAGCGGTTTTTACCCGTATGCTGGACAACGTGGTCGAAATCAATGGCCTGCCTTTGCAACAACAACGTGATGAACTCCTTCTCAAACGTCGACACGGGATGGGTTTTCTTGGCCTTGGCTCAAGCATGACCATGCTACGCATGAAGTACGGCAGCCCGGATTCACTGGAATTTACAGAAAAAGTGTCGCGGGAAATGGCCCTGGTTGGTTGGCAAACCGGCCTGGAACTCGCTACAGAAAAGGGCCCAGCACCCATTATGCTGAAAGATTTTACCGTGACAGCCACAATGCTTGCACAACGACCGGAGATGGTGGAAGACGGGTATGAAGCTGGTGACAAGGTACGTGGTTCGGTATTGTTGGCCCGTTACAGTCACTACATGCAAAAATTGCCGGATTCGTTGACCAAAAAGATTGCCGAACAAGGCGCTCGTTTCACCCACCACACTTCCATTGCACCGACCGGCACCATCAGCCTGTCTCTGGCCAATAACGCCAGTAATGGAATAGAGCCCTCTTTTGCCCACAAATACTCCAGGAATATCATCCGTGAAGGCCGCAAAACTAAACAAAAAGTTGATGTCTGCTCCTATGAATTACTGGTCTATCGGCAGCGGGTCAATCCTGATGCTGACCCATTGGCCGAAGACGAAAAAAATCAATTGCCGGATTATTTCGTCAGCGCCAGTATGATTAACCCGGTACAACATATTGATGTGCAGGCGGCAGCCCAGAAATGGATTGATTCCTCGATTTCCAAAACTGCCAATGTCCCTACCGATTATCCATTCGAAGACTTCAAGGATATTTATCGGTATGCCTATGAAAAAGGATTAAAAGGTTGTACCACGTTCCGCTTTAATCCGGCCGCTCATCAAGGGGTGCTGGTCAAGGAACAGGATCTGGCCGCTACGACCTACCGTTTTATCCTTGACAATGGTGAGGTTGTGGAGCTGAAGGGTAACGATAATGTGGACTATGATGGTGAAACCCACACCGCAGCTAACCTCTATGATGCCCTCAAAGAAGGATATTACGGGCGTTTTTAAACAACACGGGCAGGAGAGAAGGACATGACCGTAAAAATCGAAGGCAAAATTGTCGACTACAGCGTTGTCAAAGAAGAATCCAACCAGGAGTCCAAGACAACACCACCGCAACCACAGAATGCTCTGGATGCAGCGCTGACCCTGTCAGAACAGAACAATGTGGTACAAATGCATGAAAAACTAGAACGCCCGGAGCTATTGCTCGGTAGCACCTACAAAATCAAGACCCCACTCTCCGAACATGCCCTGTATGTCACGATTAACGATGTAGTGCTCAACCCCAATACCCCTTTTGAGAAACGCCGGCCCTTCGAAATTTTTATTAACTCTAAAAATATGCAGCATTTTCAATGGATTGTGGCTTTGACCCGGATTATCTCCGCGGTCTTTCGCAAAGGCGGAGACGTCACCTTCCTGGTGGAGGAATTGCACAGTGTGTTTGATCCACAGGGCGGGTACTTCAAGCGCGGTGGTCACTATATTCCATCACTGGTGGCCGAAATTGGCGATGCCATTGAGGCACATATGCGCATGATCGGGATGATGAAAGATGGTCTTGACGAACATCAAAAAAACCTGATCAGCAGCAAGCGCAGGGAGTTCGAAGCACGTCAAGATGCGTTCTCAAAAACCACAGAGGCCACTTTCCCGGAGGGTTCTGTCCTGTGCGTCAAATGCAATACCGTGGCTGTGATGATGATGGATGGCTGTATGACCTGCCTGAGCTGTGGTGACTCTAAATGTGGTTAATGTCTGTGGGCGGCTGAAGCGGCACGACTACTATGGATGGCGAAAGCACCGGTTTTACAGGAGCAATAAACTAGGGGCCTGTCCGAGAATAGAGAACCTACTGCGGACAGCCTCCTAGCTACCATCACGAATCACCCGGCAACTGGCGATATCAAACGTGACTTCGCCGATATTGAGGCTGGTCTGGTTACGAAATGTATCGATAAAGCCCATGAATCGATATATATCAGCAAAATTCGAGGCCAGACCCACAGAAATACGTATCGCACCCGCACTGCGATTACCTCGATGCTGGATAATCTGTAAAAATAGTGGCAGCGTCATATCCCGACTATTTTTCAGGCCATCGCGCATATCCTCAGCAGTCAACCCCTCTGCCAGCTCCCCGGCACCGGGATTACAAAAACACCCGGTACGCAAAGATATCCCCTGTTCACCCGCCAGTTCCTCGATCCGTCGATAGTCCAGCAACCGTCCTTGGGGGTCATAGAGATTGAAGGTGATGGTACCTCCGCGCTGTGCCATGCCCAGTGGGCCATAAAGGCGTACCAATGGCGACCCGTTGTCGTGACACAAGGCATAGAGTTGGCGCAACAACCAGTCGGTCAAACAGCGTACCCGCGTGGTGATCGTCTCCATGCCGATTTGCTGCAGGTATTCAAGGCCTGTTTTAATCGCCGGGATATTCAGGTAATTGACCGTCCCGTCTTCGAAAGCAGCCTCTCCCGATGCCAGATAATGGCCACGTCCCTGGGCAGTGGCAAAGTTCACTGTGCCTCCGGCAAACCATGGGCGTCGCAGTTTCTGTGCCGCCTGCCGACGACACAACAAGGCACCCAGCCCGGTCGGATAACCAAACATTTTATAGAAGGACATGCAGACAAAATCAGCTTTACAGGCTTGCAGATCCAGCGCATTGGTCGGGACAAAGGCCGCTGCATCAAGCAGCACATCCCAGCCCGCTTGTTGGGCCATGGTCACCAATATCAACGGATGCTTTACCCCGGAAAAGTTGGATTGTGCGGGAAATGCAAAAAGGTTGGCACGCTTGTGATCCGCTGATGCCAAAAGTTTCTGCAATGCGGTCTGGTCAATACGTAATTCCGGCGTAGTAAGTGGTACATATTGGTAATCAGCACCACGCCCCCGAGCAAACTCACGAATGCCATTGACCGAATTATGATTATCATAGGTCAGCAAATACTGCCCACCCGGTGCAAAGGGGTAGGATTCCCCAACCAGTTTCAGGGCAGCACTGGCATTGGCCGTAAAAACCACAAAATACTCTGCAGGATCCGCATGGAAATAGTCCAGAACAAACGCACGAGTCGCTTCTACCAGGCGGGTTGTCGCCTGTGAGGCAGGATTAGCGGAGTGCGGATTGCCCAATACCTGCTCCTGTAAGACTTGCATATGCACCTTCAGCTGTGACTGGGCATAGAGACCACCACCGGTATAATCGAGATAGACTTGTCGTTGCTGGTCGAGTCGCTGGTATTCGTCCTCTCGTAAACGATCCAGTACTGCGGTAGCTTCGTAGTCTGGACAGGCCTGCAAAAACCCCTCTTCTGCAGTGTGGTATTGTGTGGAGCTAAATGATAAGGAGGGTTTTTGCTGGTGGTTCACTATACGATTCTCCATGACTTTGAAAATACGGCTTTGAATAGGCATTGTAGCGCGTTAGGCCGAACTTTCTTCACTCCGGCGGCCAATAATGACTGAGGATATTCCAGAACCCCCCTTCAGTACACATCAATTACCTGCTAAGAGCTGCTGATTCGACACGCTGAATTGTTCCTATTGTCTGATTTGCGTTATGATCACGTCATATTTTCTACACCGAGCCAAATTGATTATGCCCAAACCCCATTTCCCCATGCCGTTGTTTCTACTCAGTGCTGCTGCAATTTTTCTATCCAGCTGCAGCGGTATCTACAAAATGGATATTCAACAAGGCAATCTGTTGAATGAATCACAACTCAAGCAGCTGCAGACCGGAATGAACCAACGTCAAGTCCGGTATTTGTTAGGTGCGCCACTGGTTACTGACCCTTTTCACAAACAACGCTGGGATTATTATTATTCTTTTCAAAAAGGGGGTGCCAGCAAAATAACACAGCAACGCCTGACCCTGTATTTTCAGAACCAGAAACTGCAAAAAATTGAGCGCAATGAGAAGGTCAGTAAGGCCGTCGGGCTACCAGAAAATAGCCTTCCGGAACAACAATCTTCCCCCGGATTTTTTCAGCGCTTGTGGAACAAAATTAAAAAAGCCACCTGAGCCTCTTGCAAAGATTTGTTATGAGCTGTCTTAAGAGGTTATTTCCCCTTACTACAGCTTCTGTTCTCAGACAACCTTCTGGAAGCCAGCTGGTGTCGTTTTTGCAGTGGGTTCGTGCACAGGGGCTGATAAAACTCCAGTCTGTCACCATCATTAAGGCAGGTTTCGGGGCCAGCTAACTGACTGAATACCCCATAATCCCGGTTACGAACCACCTCAGGGACACGACTTTGACATTGCCGTCGTTGCAGGAAATGCCCTATGGTTTCATCAGCGGCGATAGTAAACAGTTCAACAACCTGTCGCCCATTGAGCACATAGGCCACGGTTATCTGGCCACCCGACCCAAACCCGGTTTTCATAATTTTTGAGTGGCTACACCCGTTGTACCATACATTTCTTTAGCCCGGTGGCAAAAAGCCTGCACCAGACTATTAGCAATTTGGCTGAACACCGGACTGACCACCAGCGCAATCACCTTGCTGGAAAAGTCAAAATCCAGACGCAGGCTAACCTTGCTGGCTTCTGCGGACAGGGGCTGAAATCTCCAGTCACCCTGCAAATGGCTGAATGGACCTCTCAAGAGGCGAATCTTAATCTCACGACCTTCGGTCAGAGTATTTTCAGTAGTAAAGGTCTGGTCAACAGCCAAATAGTGGATGCGGATACTAGCCTGAACCCGGTTCCCCTTTCGTTGCAGAATTTCCGCCCCTCCACACCAGGGTAGAAACTCCGGGTAGGCGTTAACATCATCCACCAGATGGAACATCTTGTCAGCGGGATAAGCGACCAGTGCCGATTGCTCAATGTGCTTCATATCGTCAGTAGCTACTCCGATTCTTTCAAAGTTCCAGTTGCTCAAACCACGGGGGCACAAGGTACAGAATTATTTGCCGCTCGACAAGTGCTGAATATGTATTTTGCGATGGTCGGGTATCAGGCTCGAAATAGGGTGAACACACACGGTTTCTGCCGTCGGCATGGGTATAATACAGCCATTAACACTACCCCCTGACATATCCTTATGAAGGCCCGAAAAAATACTGCCCCACCCAGCATTGCCCGGAACAAAAAGGCCTACTTCGACTACTTTATTGAAGAAACCTTTGAAGCCGGCCTGGTGCTGGAGGGCTGGGAAGTTAAAAGCCTGCGTGCCGGCCGGGCTCAGCTGAAAGAAGCATACGTGATTGTACGCAGTGGTGAGCTATTTCTGTTTGGGGCCCATTTATCGCCCCTGCCTTCGGCCTCTACCCACATCCATCCGGACCCCGTACGTTCACGCAAATTATTGTTGCATCAAAAACAGATTGACCATCTGATTGGGGCCTCGGAACGTGGTGGTTACACGCTGACACCCCTGTCGTTGTACTGGAAAAAAGGTCGTGCCAAACTGGCGGTTGGTCTGGCTCGTGGCAAAAAAAAATACGATAAGCGTGCCGCAATCAAGGAACGGGACTGGAATCGGGATAAGCAGCGCCTGTTGAAGTCGTCCTGAGTTTGCCACGAATTTTACCTACTGCTAACGTAACGATTCAGTGTGTTTAGATTTTGGTTCAGTACAAGGCATTTTGCACGGAGAATGTGAGCATTCGAGTACGAACACACGCCGTAATGGGACAAAATGATGAATGCGCTGAATAGTTACCTGCTAACAAGCCCTGGGAATTGATTTGAAAACACCCAACATTATCAATGTGCGGCGCTATGGTCCCGGACTGGCGATTATTTTGGCTGGGGTCTTGCTGGTTTTGTCGAGTTACTGGCCTTTCCTGCTGCTCTTGTTGGGACAATCGAACATTCAAGTCATTTCGCCCATAACACTTTCCTTATTATGGGCCGGCGCCGCCATGCTGGTGGTCAGTGGAGTTGTATTGCTGGGTCGAGCCCTGCCACCGTCGGCTTCTGCCATACCAACTCCCGATAATAAAAAGCTCCGTCGCCGCCTGGTGCTATTGTCTTTAACCACATACCTGGGCCTGCCATTCGCGAATATACTACTGCCGCTGTGGTGGCAATATCGCCATGCGACTTGTGCGGAAACCCAGTTCCTGTGTCGGCGGATGCTCGATTTTCAGCTGTCTGTTACGCTCTACGCCATACCCGGGTTATTCCTCAGTGTCCTTCTGGTTGGCTTATTGTGGTTACCCCTTCTGGTAATCGGCCATATTCTGGTCCTGCTGCGCGAACTGGTGGCCTATCGCCCAGGCGAAGAAGCATTACCCGGTTCCCTGCATATCATCACCTGGCCCGATACAGATACTGATACCAGCACAGATTTGCCTTGAGCCCGGAACTACTTGCAAAACATCTGGTAGATGCGTGGTGATGCCAATCACCAACCTTAATAAGGAAAACACGCACAGCGTGCTCCTGCACTCGAGCATGTTTGACACAGTTATCGGTCAGATCAAGGGTGAGCTGAGTCGTTACGCCCCTACAAAACCAGCGAATACCTGGTCT
>DRJH01000269.1 GCA_011052285.1 Gammaproteobacteria bacterium | reverse complement strand
GGCTCGTGTCATACGATACATCAAGGTTCCGTCTCCGCTGGTCATTCCTACCACCCCGGCACCGCTGACTCGAGGTGGTGTAGCGCTGCGGATGGTCCGTGAAGTCGCACTGTTTGAAAGCCTGTTCAAGAGCAATCGCTGGATCTGGCTGTTCGGCTACCTGTTTCACTTCGGGATGTTGCTCGCGCTACTGCGTCACCTGCGCTACTTTATGGCACCGGTGCCACAATGGGTGGTCATGCTGCAGTGGCTCGGTATCTATGCCGGTATGGCCATGGTCGTGGGCCTGCTCGGGTTGTGGGCGCGGCGGGTGCTGGTCGATCGGGTTCGTTATATTTCAGCACCTTCCGATCACTTAATGCTGGCGTTACTGGTGGGTATCGGAATCTCCGGTTTGACCATGAAATATGTGACGCATCCGGATATTGTCGGGCTCAAAGCCTTTATTCTCGGCCTATTGCGTTTTGATTGGCAGCCGCTGCCAGGTGAGCCACTGTTGATTTTGCATCTGTCACTGGTTATTACGCTGATGCTGGTATTTCCCTACAGCAAACTGCTGCATGCACCCGGGATATTTTTTAGCCCAACCCGTAATATGCCGGATAATCCTCGCGAGCGGCGCCATTTGGCACCCTGGGCGGCACGTCTGCCACTTGAGTCGACCCACCGGAGTTGACAGGAGGATTCATGGCACTCGCCAAGGCGAAATTCGCAACACCAGAATTGCCCGATATTGTGGTGGCACCGAAAATCCGGCCTGATGCGATGGTCGATACCCGGCCATTTGCCGCCAAGCCGGAGCATCTGAAGGCATTGGGTTTTCCCGAGCAGCTGCCGGAAAACTGGAAGCAGGTGGCGCTGGATAAAATGGCTGATCTGCTGGGCAAATACCGTTCCTTGCAGGTGTTTTTGGATTCTTGTGTTAAATGCGGCGCCTGTACCGACAAATGCCATTATTATCTCGGCACCGCAGACCCGAAAAATATGCCGGTCGCACGTCAGGATCTGTTGCGTAGTGTCTATCGCCGCTACTTCACGCTGGCCGGCAAGCTGATGCCAAAACTGGTCGGTGCCAGAGAACTGACCCAGGAAGTGCTTGAAGAGTGGTACACCTACTACCATCAGTGCTCGGAGTGTCGGCGTTGTTCGGTGTATTGTCCTTATGGCATCGATACGGCGGAAATCACCATGGCGGGCCGCGAGATCCTCAACTGTGTCGGTATTGGCCAGAAATATACCGATGAAATTATCGGCAAGGTTTTCAAAATCGGAAATAACCTTGGCCTGCCGGGTCCGGCGCTGGTCAACACCATGGAAGGTCTTGAGGAAGATGTGGAGGAAGAAACCGGGGTGACGGTACGTTACCCGGTGGATGAAGCAGGTGCCGAGATTCTGCTCATTACCCCTTCGGCAGACTTTTTTGCAGAGCCGCATATCGATGGTCTGATCGGTTATGGCAAGGTCTTTCACCAAATGGGCGCAAGCTGGACCTTAAGTTCCCATGCTTCGGAGGCGGGTAATTTCGGGCTCTTTGCAGGCAACTATGAAAACATGCAAAAAGCCGCGATGCGAATTCGCGAAGCAGCGCTGGAACTGGGTGTAAAACGCATCATCGTTGGGGAATGTGGCCATGCCTGGCGGGTTGCTTACAGTTTCTGGAATACGCTGATCGGGCCCTTTGATTTTCTCGATCCCGCCTATCCGGTTCCGCAACATATTTGTGAATACACCTATGATTTACTGCAGCAGGGGGCGCTGAAGGTCGACAAGTCGGCCAATGATGAGCGGGTTGTGACCTTCCATGATTCCTGCAATGTGGCCCGAGGCTCACGGATGGGGAATATTCCCGGTGGCCAGTTCATTATCCCGCGTGAAGTGATCCGGGGGGTGTGTAATCATTTTGTCGATATGGCCCCGGAGACCATTGGTGAAGCGACTTACTGCTGTGGCGGAGGTGGTGGCCTGCTGACCGACGACTTACTGGAACTACGGGTCAAAGGAGCGATGCCACGCATGCAGGCGTTGCAGAAAGTTATTGAGGACCATGGGGTAACCCACATGGCTGCGATCTGTGCTATCTGTAAAACGCAGTTCGCCAAGGTGATGCCGTATTACCACATCGGCACGGATTCTGTTATCAGTGTCCATCAGTTGGTTGGGGATGCACTAATCCTGGGTCGGGAGCAATAATAGCGTGTTAGGAGAGCGAGAATGGCAGCAACAGCTGATGAAGTGACAAAAAATCTGACTTTTCGCAAGTATAAGGATGGTGATCATGTCCGTAAGCGCTGGCATGATGCAATTTTTGTCCAGGACCATTCGCATAAATGCCCAACCTATGTACTGCGGACACCACCCTGTCAGGGCAGCTGTCCTTCCGGAGAAGATATTCGGGGTTGGTTGCAAATCGCGCGCGGGGTGGAAAAAGCACCTGGAGACATGAGTTGGCAGGAATATGCCTTTCGCCGCCTGACGGAAGCCAATCCGTTTCCGTCCATGATGGGGCGGGTATGCCCGGCACCCTGTCAGACCAGTTGCAATCGCAACAAGGTCGATGACTTTGTCGGCATCAATGCGGTTGAACAATTTATCGGTGACACGGCTTGTTCGAACAATTTTCAATACCCATCTGCACCAGTGCTCAGTGGCAAGATTGTCGCAGTGATTGGTGGTGGGCCGGCCGGTCTGGCTGCTGCCTATCAGCTGCGTCGTAAGGGCCACGCGGTGGTGATTTTCGAAATGCAGGAGCAACTCGGTGGTATGTTTCGTTCCGGCATACCCGACTATCGGGTGCCACGTGGTACCCTGGACCAGGAGATTCAACGCATCCTCAATCTCGGTGATATCAAGGTTCGTACCAACACCCGGGTGGGTAAAGATGTGAGCATAGCATCGCTTGAGCAGGACTTTGATGCGGTGGTCTGGGCGCTGGGCTGTCAGACCGGGCGGGCTTTGCCGGCGGCTGGTAATGACGCACCGAATTGCATCACTGGCCTGGAATTTCTTGAAGCCTATAACAAGGGGCGCCTGAAAATTGGTGCCAGTAAGGTGGTTTGTATTGGTGGTGGTGACACTTCAATTGATGTCGTTTCGGTATCACGGCGCCTTGGCAGCATTCCCGGACTGGATGCAAAGCTGCTGCCTGAAGAGGTGATCGCCGGACGCGTGGTCCATGATGAGACCTTGGTAGCACAGCGTCAGAGTGCGGATGTTACCTTGACGGCATTATTCCCACAGGACAAGATGACCGCTTCCGAGGAAGAAGTGAGCGATGCCCTGCAGGAAGGAGTGACGATCCTCAACGAAGTCATGCCCCTTGAGGTGCTCAAGAATGATGCAGGTCGTGCGATCGGCCTGAAAATGGCCCGTTGTACGGTTGATGCCAAAGAGATTCCACACCCCATCGAAGGCACGGAATTTACCTTGGAAGCTGATTTGATCGTCTCGGCCGTTGGTCAGCTGGCGGCCATGGAGGGCTTGGAGGCGATGGCCAATGAACGGCGATTGATTAATGCCGACCGGGGCTATGCGGTTCCGGACCAGGAAGGCCATTTCGTCTGTGGCGATGTGGTCAGGCCGCATTTGCTGACAACTGCCATCGGCCAGGCCTCGATCGCAGCAGACAGTGTCGACCGGTATCTGCACCAAGATGCCAATCGCAAACGGCCTAAGGTTGACGTACATCGCTTTGATCTGGCAGCTAAATTGCAGGAAGTCGGTCTTCAGCCCGAGACCTGTCAGGCCGGTGCTACTCTCGGTACGGATGATGCGAAGTTTGCGATCCATAATTTTGAAGATCGCTCGGCCAATGAGATTATTTTAGCCGACAAGCTATTTCTGGGCCATTTCAAAGGCCAAAATCGAGGTCTGCGTCATTCCGATGTGCCGGATAGTGAACAGGTCCTGGGTCATTTTGATGAACGTCTCGTTGGTTACGATGCTCAGGAGGCGCAAACCGAGGCTGCCCGCTGTATGAGTTGTGGTTTGTGTTTTGAATGCGATAATTGTGTGATCTATTGCCCGCAGGACGCAATTTTCCGGGTCAAGAAGGATGCCAGAACCATGGGCCGTTATGTGGATACCGATTACAATCGGTGCATCGGTTGTCACATCTGTGCCGATGTTTGTCCGACCGGCTACATCAATATGGCTTTGGGCGAATAAATGAAAATGGCTGGGAAAACGGCTGGTTCAACCCGTTCTGCTGACGTGCAGGTGACTTTTCTTCACCGACTGGTCCTGTACGTGATGTTATTGGCCATGGTGTCGCTGGTGCGAGCCGCGGTACCTGTGCCGGACATTCCCTTGCCTCAGGATGCCAAACAGTGTGTTCAGCCCAAGTCGATCATGCGCCGTGAGCATTTTAACTTTCTATACCATCAGCGCGATGAAACCATGCGCCGCGGGATCCGCACCAAACGCTACAGTCTGGTCAATTGCGTCAGTTGTCATGCCCAAAAAGATGCCAAGCAGCAGTATATACCGATCAATGAGAAAGGACAGTTTTGCAGCAGCTGCCACGAATATACGGCGGTAAAAATTGACTGCTTCGAATGTCATGCCACCGTTCCGGTCAGCAAGAGCGCCGGACAATAGTCCGGAAGGCAACACAGACCATGAAAGAGACTCATTACTCATCGCAACAGCAAAGTTCACCTCCACAGACGGACCTGTCGAAACGCAAATGGATCGGTGGTGCGGCTGCCTTAGTGGCCTTGAGTCCGGGGCTGCGGCTGGTGGAGCTGGCTGCAGCCAAACCCAATGACCAGCCGGCTTCATCCGCAGTGCGTTGGGGTATGCTGGTGGATACGGAGCGTTGTACGGACAGTTGCACTGCTTGTGTCGATGCTTGTCAACTGGAAAATGGCTGGGGCAAGGGCAGCACGGACGAAAGCCGGTCGCGTGCCACCCAGAAGGCACACTGGATTCGCAAAGTGAAACTGCGAGATCGGGAAACCGGGAAAACCCATATCCTGCCGCTATTTTGTCAACATTGCGAAAACCCACCCTGTGTTGATGTCTGTCCCACCGGGGCTTCGTTTAAGCGGGCAGATGGTATCGTGCTGGTGGACAAGCATATTTGTATCGGCTGTCGCTATTGTATGATGGCCTGCCCCTACAAGGCTCGCTCGTTTATCCATGAGGCGTTGCATGACCAAAGGGTGTTGGTGCCGCGTGGTAAGGGGACTGTGGAGAGCTGCACATTCTGTGTCCAAAGAGTGGACCGGGGAGAGCAGCCGGCCTGTGTCGAAGCATGTGCCAAGCTGGGGAATAAAGCCCTGACGTTTGGTGATCTGAGTGACCCGGAGAGTGCGATTGCCAAGCAACGTACCGAGGTGACCAGTCGGGCAATCCGTGCAGATCTGGCCCTCAATCCCCGGGTGCGCTATCAGGGAATCTGACGTGGGGGAGTGGTGATGACAACGATTGTTTATATGCCTTTGAAGGAAAAGCAGCTCGGTTTTTATCTGATCCTGGCAGCCTTCGGCGTGCTGGTGCTGGTCGGCCTGTTGGCAGCCTGGTATATGGAAAGCAATGGCCATTATGTGACCGGCATGAACAATCAAGTGGTTTGGGGTTTGCCCCATGTGTTTGCCATTTTTCTTATTGTCGCAGCCTCTGGTGCGCTCAATACCGCGTCCATTGCTTCGGTGTTTCGCAAAACAGTGTATAAGCCGTTGGCGCGTTACTCGGCGCTCATGGCCATCACCCTGCTGATAGGGGGCTTGACCGTGCTGGTGTTGGATCTGGGCCGGCCGGATAGGCTGATTATAGCCATGACCCACTATAATTTTACCTCTATTTTTGCCTGGAACATTATTCTATACACGGGACTGATCCTGGTCGCAGTGATTTACCTGTGGACCATGCTGGAGGCAAGGATGGCCGGCTATAACCATCAGGCCGGGATGGCGGCATTTATCTGGCGCATTGTATTGACCACCGGTACTGGCTCGATCTTTGGTTTTATCATTGCCCGCTCGGCTTTTGATGCCGCTATTTTGGCACCGATGTTCGTGGTCATGTCGCTGGGTTTTGGCACTGCCTGCAACCTGATCGGCATGTTGACACTGTTTCCCTGGAATAACCGCCCTCTGGGAGAGGATCTGGTCCACCGGTTTCGCAAGAATTTGGGCATATTTGTTGCCACGAATCTGTATTTTGTCGCGGTCTATCATTTGACCAATTTGTATTTTCGCAACCATCAAGAAGCTGAGCAATTTATTCTGTTCACGGGCAATATTTACAGT
>DRJH01000268.1 GCA_011052285.1 Gammaproteobacteria bacterium | reverse complement strand
CTGGATATATTGGTAAAATCGTCTGATCTGGATATGGCCGAAGTGGTTTGTCAGAAGCTTGGATTTCGAGCAAATGGAGCGGCGCGATCCCAGTCAAAATTTATTACACACCACCACTTGCCGACACTCGAGCAGAATGTGGATGGTTTGCTGGTATCACTGGAGATCCATCAAGACGCATTTGCCAGGGATACCTTCCGGTGTCTGAACATGGACAAGCTGGCTTCAAAACCACAGCGATTTTCGATAAGTGATCGTCAGCAGGCCGCCATGTTTGGTTCCATCGATATGCTGGACCATCTGACGCAACATGCTTTTGAGCCCGGCAGCCGGTTTAAATTATCACAGGCGATTGATCTGTCCCAATACATGCAGCACTACCGGGATTCGATCCCCTGGCCGGTGATCCAAGGCCGTTATCCACAAATTATAAATCGGCTGCAGTCGATCCATGAGGTGTGTCCATTGCCACGGATCATACCTGTGTCGCCCATTGACTATACGGTACATGCAAGCTGCAATAGTGGCGTTTTGATGCCCACACTTTCAGATATCTTGCATCGTGGCCTGGGATCAGGCAGGATGCTCTGCACATTGTTCCGTCCACCTGTTTGGTGGCTTTACGGATATTATGGGCGTTCCAGAGAGACACCCTTGCTATTTTTGTTATTGGTGGTTCACCCCTGGCGTGTTGGTAAATGGCTGGTGCGCCGAGCCTGGGTCAAGATAACGTCCGGGGTTGTATCAAGTAAGGTGGCTTATGAAAATCCCGCATGAGGCGATACCGCAGCACAAAAAAGGCTTTATGCTGCAAGAGATGGATGGCGAGATGTTGCTATATCATACGGCAGAGGTGACCACCACGTACTTAAACCCAAGTGCAGTTGTGATCTGGCAGCTTTGCGATGGGCAGCTAACCGTTCAGGCGATTATCGATGAATTGGCGCAACGATTCCCCGATGCTGCTGATTTATCGCAGGATGTTGTTACCACCCTGCAAGATTTTCTCTCCAGGGACCTGGTTGAACTCACTTGGTTGAACTCAGATGAGTAGTATGGCCACGCGAATTGTTACCTTTGCGGGGCAGTCTGTGGAAGTTGCTGTAGAACTTGACGAAGGGCGGAAGATCCTGGATTTTCTTTTCTCGGACCTTGCTGGTGATACGCTTCACAAGCCATGCAAACGACTCAATTTAACCCAAACACCGGGGGGTAGCTACCAGATCACTGCCAGCAGTAGTGATGGTGCACCAGTGACTACCGACAGTCGCAATGAGGCGCTGCGGCTGTTGATGGACCAGGTTATTCATTGCCTGGCTCAAACCTGTGACAGTGGCTTGTTATTTCACGCCGCCGTGGTGGCACGTAATGGTCGCGCAGTGGTCATGCCAGCAGCATCAGGCAGTGGAAAGTCGACGTTAAGTTGCTGGTTGGCGAAACAAGGATTCCAGTATTGCACCGATGAACTGGCCTTCCTGCCTACCGATAGTACCCGGGTCGAATGCCTGATGCGCCCGGTGATTATCAAAAATGCTGCCCGGGAGATGATGACAGAATTTCTTGGCTTGGCAGAACAGGAGCAGGACTTTTATCCAGGTCCGGTGGCCATGATGGTGCCCCATCGCCTTATTCATTTGGAGTTTCCGCAAAGTTGCCCGGAAGTGGGTTTATTGTTGTTTCCCCGCTATCAGCAAGATACAGATTTTCAGTATACCGAACTAACCCCGGCCCAGGCAGGAATGCGCCTGATGAGTGTGCTGGTAAATGCCCGCAATCTGTCGGATCATGGTTTTGCCCAGACTGCTCGTATTGCCCAGACCACACGAGCTTGCCAAATACAGTATTCATCATTTGCTCATATTGAAACTTGTTTTTCAAGCATTTTTGAAGACGGACTATCAAAAGATCAGGTCAATCCATGTCCTGTTGATGCGGTGGGGGTCTGATGGAGCTGAAGTTTCACGATATTCTGCCGGATGATACCGTGCCGGTACAAAAGCATGGCCTGACGCTTGGAAAGACCGTTTGTTGTTATTTTCTGCAAAATGAGGCGCATGAACCGGTCCTCAAGCTTAATGAAACCAGTGCCCTGATCTGGTCGCTGTGCACAGGAGAGCAAAATGTAGGGCAGATTATTGCCTCTCTAATCCAGCACTTCGCCCCGGATGACCCGGAAACCGCACAGCAGATAAAAAAGGATATTCTGCGTGTTTTCGATACCTTCGAAGTCGAAGAAGTAATTCGTGTGTGACCAGCTTGCCAGGGCAACTGAAAAAATATCCTGCCCTATGGCTGCTGCACTCCCTGGTAGTCACAGAACGGTGAAACTTCAGTTCCAGAATTACGCCTGTTTTTCTCTGGTTCATCCCGGGCAGGAATCAGCTCGGAGGGGCGTCGAAATCAATTTGGTCGGCACCGTGGTAAATCATAAAGTGCTTGCCTTTGGCGCGCGCGATCAAAATGACACCGGTTTGTTGGGCCAGTTCCAGGCCCATATGGGTCAAGCCGGAACGGGAAAGTAGTACCGGAATGCCCATTTGTGCCACCTTGATGACCATTTCTGAGGTCAGACGACCGGTGGTGTAGAAGATTTTTTTATCCCCGACGATGTTTTTGAGCCACATATGGCCGGCGATGGTATCGACCGCATTGTGACGACCCACATCTTCGATGAATATCTCCACGTTTTGTTCCTGGCAGAGGGCGCAACCATGTACGGCACCGGCTTGGCGGTAGATTTCGTTGTGGCCGGACAAGGTATTGAGCAAGGCATAGAGGTCGGATTGGCACAGTTGTACTCGGGGCAGCTTGATTTTATCGAGCCCCTCCATCATGTCACCAAATATTGTCCCTTGGCCGCAGCCTGATGTCACCGTGCGGCGACCTAACTTCTCTTCCAGGCCTTTCACCCCTTGCCAGGTGGTTACTGCCACGGAGTCTGTTTCCCAGTCTACCTGTACCGCCTTGATGTCGTGAACAGATTGGACCATGTTCTGGTTGCGCAACCAGCCGAGGATGAGTAGTTCCGGGCGGGTGCCGAGTGTCATCAGGGTGACGATTTCTTTTTTGTCGACATAGACGGTCAACGCCCGCTCAGCAGCGATCAGGCTCTCGCGGCTGTTGCCGAATTCATCCATTGCGGTGACCGGGTAGGCTGCAGTCAGGCTGGCGTCAGTCAGTTTCGGCAATGGATGATTCGAAGATAACATCGTCCGCGTGCTTTAGGAGCTGCAAATAAATAGAATGGCCATGTTATTTATTTACAGATCATCAGCCACCGGTATGATTCATGTGCCGGGTGATGACCGGGTCTTTGCTTAGATCAAATTCGTGACCTTTTGGTTTAATCGCCATGGAGTCGATGATGGTTTGACGCAGGATCTCATCATCATCCGGATAGCTGCGGACAACCTGGCGCAGATCGACGGAGTGTTCCTGGCCCAGACACAATAGCAGGCGACCTTCGGCAGTGAGCCGGACCCGGTTGCAGCTGTCACAGAAATTGTGACTATGTGGGGAGATAAAGCCGATCCGGGTTTTGAGGTCGGGAATACGAAAATACCTTGATGGGCCACCGGTGGTTTCCATACTCGGTAGCAATTCGTAGTGTTTTCGAATGACCGAAAAGGTCTGATCACTGGAAAAATAGGTTTCTGCCCGGTTGTGTTCGGAAATTGCACCGAGTGGCATTTCCTCGATAAAGCTGATGTCGATCTGATGTGCCACAGCGTATTCGACGAGATCGAGGATTTCGTCGTGATTGTGATTTTTCAGGATTACGGCGTTGATTTTAAGGCGCTCAAAACCGGTGGCCACGGCGGCCTCTATGCCCTGCAGAGTATTGTTGATATCTCCGTTACGGGTGATATTGCGGAAGCGATCCTGGCGCAGGGTATCCAGACTGATGTTGATCCGGGTCACGCCTGCTTTTTTGAGGTCATTCGCGAACTTGGGCAGTTGGGTTGCGTTGGTGGTGAGGGTAAAGTCATTCAGGCCGGGAGTAACTCCGAGGGTGCGGAACAAATACAGGATATTGCGACGGACTAATGGCTCCCCCCCAGAGATGCGGATCTTGGTAACACCCAGATCGACGAAAGCCTGGCCGATGCGAACCATCTCCTCCAGGGTGAGTAATTGGCTGTGGGATACAAACTGCATTTTTTCCGCCATACAGTAGACACAGCGCAGGTCACAGCGATCAGTAACCGAAATTCTCAGGTAGGTCACATGGCGACCGAAACGGTCGACCAGTATCGGCTTGGTCTGTGGGGCGTCAGTCTGCGAAGTGGGGAACATGGCGCTGCGCTCCTGGGATGGTTAGAGGTGATGGCCACCAGTATACATTCTACCGATCCAATGTTGTCAATAAATACATCAGCGCCCCAAGAGGCTGTCCATTCTCGGACAGCCTCCAGGTGAGAACAGCTGTCGGTTGTATTGCCTTATCAGATCATCACCGCGTCCTATCGAACATAGGTATTTCTATCAGTCGGTAGTTCCCGCCATCACAACTGCAACGCTACGGTGTGCTAGACTTGATCCCTGTATGGTCATCAATCCGCAATCTGCCTTTAAGCAGAGTAACCAACCCCATTATATATTTGAGGGTATCGTATTTGACCTGGGAAATGTTTTGCAACCTTATGATCCCTGGCGTGTGGTGGATAATCTGGCGACTATTTCAGGGCGCTCTCGCTGGTTGATTGCGCTGTATTTCAGGATCAGCAGCCGTTGGCGGCAATTTGATGCCGGGCGCTACAGCAAGGAAGATTTTTGTCGGCGGGTCATCGGTGAATTGCGACTGCGTATCAGTGTATTACAGTTTGAGCAGGCTTTTGCTGATATGTTCACCCTTAATCGGCAGCTGGTAGCACTGCTGCCGGAATTGGCCAAGCGGTATCGCTTAATTCTGCTGTCCGACAACAATCCGATTCACAGCGCCTATTGCTTCGGACAACACGACTTCTATGCATTGTTCGAGCACAAAATATTGTCGTTTGAGGTTGGGGCATGCAAGCCCTCTCCGCTAATATACCAACGCGTATTTGATTTAACCGGGATTCCACCTTCTCAGCTGGTTTTTATTGATGATAGAAAAAGGAATATTCGTGGTGCCGTTAGCGCCGGCATGTCGGCCATTCATTTTGGTAATGAGGAGGATTTTATCCAATTCATCCGCTTGCAGGGATGGTTTGACGGGTTGGATCATGCCAAAGCCGGCGTGGCAGCGACCGGGAGTTGACGGCCGTTGAATTGGCAGCAACTCAAGAACCACACACCTCGTCTGATATCCGACGAAAAGCTGCGGCAGGCTGCAGTTGCCGTTGTTTTTGCCGGTGCAGAAGATTCGCTCTCAGTGTTGTTGATACAACGGGTTAAACGACAGCAGGATCCCTGGTCAGGGCATCTCGCCTTTCCCGGGGGTATGATGGATTCTGCGGACGAGTCTTTGCTGGCTACAGCTCGCAGGGAAATACTGGAAGAGGTTGGCTGGCAGCCAGCTACTGCAGATTGTCTGGTTCGTTTCGATGATCTGGAGGGCAAATCGGCGGGCAAACCGGCCGGCTTGGCCATTGCGTCCTTCGTCTTTCGTATTCCGATACCCGTGCCGGTAGGTGTGAGCGATGAAGTGGAAAAATCACTCTGGGCTCCGGTGTCAGAATTGATCGATACCAGGCAACATACAAAATTTCAGCCTTACCAACAGGCCTTCTACCCTGCGGTACGTTTGCGAGATCAGGATTTGCCTCTGTTGTGGGGTATGACCTTGCGTTTGTTACAACAAATCATGTTATCTGCCGGAATCGTTTGGCCGAACTCATTACCGCCGATTGGCGACCCTGAAACCCTGGTTTCCTGAAGAGGATTGAAGATGCATATTGATATTTTATTTTTTGCCAGTCTCAGAGAGTTGGTTGGTCAGTCCGGGGTTGCCCTGGAATCTTCAGAAAGACTGACGGCTGGACAGGCCTGGACCGAGTCTGTGGGAAATATTCCGATGCCAGGCAATACCTTGATTGCGGTCAATCAGGCCTATGTCAAACCATCACAAATTCTTCAGGAAGGGGATGAAGTGGCATTTTTTCCTCCGGTGACCGGAGGGTAAAATGAAAATCGAGATAATCGATAAAGAATTCGTTCCCTGGCAGGAATTGGCGGATTATACACAGCAGCAGCAACAGCAGCAACAGCAGCAACAGCAGCAGCAATGGCAAACCGCAGCGGGGGCGGCAGCCACTTTTGTTGGCACCATGCGGGACTGCAACGAAGGTAATGCAGTGAAGAGCATGGTGTTAGAGCATTATCCGGCCATGACTCGTCGCTATCTGCAGAAAATGGTGGAACAGATGATTGCAGAGTATGCCCTGATGGATGTCCTGCTAATCCACCGTGTGGGACAAATCTTTCCCGGACAATCAATCGTGCTGGTTGCGGTCTGGTCGGCCCACCG
>DRJH01000267.1 GCA_011052285.1 Gammaproteobacteria bacterium | reverse complement strand
CCGGACAGCTACCTTGGTGGTTACTGAGGTTGTAGCTCGGGGATCGTATAGGGCAAGGAACGTGGTTGCAGTTCGGGACCTTGTGCTGAGCCGGCATGGAGTGTTTGATCTACATAGTCCAGTTTAATGGTGGCCAGTAATTGGCAACTACCATCGGCGTTGTCCATAGCGTCGACAATGGTGCCGACCTTGAGGCTTTTTTCGTTTCCATATATCGCCATTCCGGTACTAATCTGTGCTCCGACTTTGCTGAAATAGTGCAGCATACGTTGCCGGTTACGTCCCAGATAATGCATTCTGGCGATGATTTCTTGTCCCGGATAACAGCCCTTACTGAAACTGATGGCATCAAGGAGATCAAGATTCAACATTTGCGGGATAAAGAGTTCACTTGAGTGTTTATGAACACAGGGGAGGCCCGCGAGAATGTTAATGTAGCGCCAATACCGCGTATCGGCTATTTGACAGAGTGTTCCCAGTTCCTGCCATAGTGCGATGGCATGTTCTGGAGAGGCCATGATGTCATATCGGTGAATGCCAATGCGGACGACTTGGGTGGCTGCGGTGGCTATGCAGCTGTACGCTGCTACGTCAGGAAGTAGATCGTGTTGTTCCAGCCAGTGGCTGACCAGAGTACCCATGGCTCCAAAATGAACCATTTTTGTTGTGTTGTCGATGGTGACGTTTGCCCGCATGCGGTACAGACTGAGTCGCTGGTGTACGGTTTCAGCCACAGACTCAGGCAACAGCAGATAATACCCCGACGGCTTATTTCCTATGCGACCTCCGTCATGGGCGGGATAACAACGCAGCAAGGCAATAATGCGGCCTTTTGGATTGCAATAACAGCTTAGTTGGCCTTTATCGGTGGTGATATCGCGCAGGTCATTACTGAGCTGGGATTGTAAGAAATCTTCGGCATCACCGCCATGGATATGGAACAGCGCTTCCGCTCCCAGGTTGAAAATGGTATTGTCCGTCGCGTCCAGCGGGTGGTGATTCGTTAGCTGTTGACGTAAAAAAATTTGCCAGGCTTGCTGCATGTTCTACCTACCTTTTCAAGAGTGTATTGTATATTCAGATGCTTGTAATGAATGCTGGTCTTGAGTTTTAGAGCTAATGCCCCAATAAATACTCTGAAGCCAGGTTCTCGATTATTGGGTATTGATTTTATCGGTTTTTGAGGTTGCAGGTTGAAATATAAAGATTATTACGACATTCTTGGGGTAAAAAGGAGCGCTTCTCAAAGTGATATCAAGCGTGCCTACCGCCAGCTTGCGCGTAAGTATCATCCTGATGTCAGTAAAGAGGTGAATGCGGAAGATCGCTTCAAATCTGTAGGTGAGGCTTACGAAGTGCTCAAAGATTCGGACAAACGTGCCGCCTATGATCAGTTAGGATCAAACTGGCAATCAGGACAGGATTTTCGGCCTCCACCTGGATGGCAGCAGCAGGCTTCGGGTTTTTCCAGTGGTGGCGCCAATGGGGGCTTCAGGGGTATTCATGGTGGTGATTTCAGTGATTTTTTTGAGTCGATGTTTGGTGGTGGTCGCGGTCAATCCAGAAGTCGCCAAGGTACGAATCAGCAATCAATGAATACTGCACAGCAAGCCAAAATACGTATTAACCTGGAAGATACCTATCGTGGTGCTTCCCGGATGATTGAACTCCAGGGGCTGACCAATGATAGGCGGGGAGGGCGATCGGGCTCTATAAAAACGGTTAAGGTACGAATCCCCAAGGGGATATTGTCGGGACAGAAGATTCGCCTGGCCGGTCAGGGTGGCAGCAGGCATGGTGCACGGGCAGCAGATCTGTATCTGGAAGTAGAAATAGCACCACACGCGTGGTACCAGGTGGATGGACGTGATGTTTATCTGAATCTACCGGTGACCCCTTGGGAGGCCGCCCTCGGGGCCAGTATCACGGTGCCTACACCTATGGGCAAGGTGCAACTCAAGGTGCCGGCCGGTTCTGCCAGTGGCTGTAAACTACGCTTGCGAGGCCGCGGAATTCCCTCCCCGAAACCGGGGGACTTTATTGCGGTTTTGGAGGTGCATGTGCCCCCAGCCGATACGGAGAAGCGCAAAACTCTATTTCATTCGATGGCCAAGGAAATGCCGTTTAATCCAAGGGTTGGGCTGGGTGTCTAATTTGGATTCTCAAGAAAATTCTCGGGTAAATCTTTCTGGAAAATTCCCAAGAAAACTTGATGAATGTTGAGCAATGTAGTCCCGGTCCACTGACAGGGTTGCGGATTCTGGACCTGTCGAGGGTTTTGGCCGGGCCGGTTTGTACGCAGTTACTTGGAGATCTTGGGGCCGAGGTTATCAAGGTTGAGCAACCAGGCAAAGGCGATGACACACGTTGCTGGGGTCCGCCTTTCGTGGTCGATGCTCAAGGTCGGAATACCACTGAAAGCGCATATTATCTGGCCGCCAATCGCAATAAGCGCTCCTTAACGATCGATTTATCAGTGTCTGACGGGCAATCTTTACTGCGCCAATTGGCACTACGCAGCGACGTGGTCATTGAAAACTTCAAGGTTGGAACAATGGCAAAATTCAATCTTGATTATAATAGGTTACAAGATAATCATAAGGAATTGGTTTATTGCTCAATCAGTGGTTTCGGGCAGGATGGCCCGTATGCACAGCGTCCCGGTTATGATTTTCTGGTGCAGGCCATGGGTGGTCTCATGAGTCTTGGTGGGCCAGTGGATGCAGCGCCTAGTAAAACCGGGGTAGCCATTGCCGACATCATGTGTGGTATGTATGCAACGGTGGCGATTCAGGCGGCCATACGGCATTGTGATATCACCGGTCAGGGGCAATATATTGATGTGGCTTTACTGGATACGCAACTGGCCTGGCTGGCTAATGTTGGTTCCAGTTATTTGCTCAGTGGTCAAAAACCGGAACGTTTTGGCAATGGCCACCCCAGCATCGTACCTTATGATATCTTCCCTGTGGCGGATGGGCATATGGCCTTGGCAGTTGGTAATGACCGACAATTTTCCCGACTATGTCAGTTCATCGGGGCAGAGCGTTTGGCTCAAGATACGCGCTTTATCAGTAATATGCTAAGGGTCAAACATCGTCAGCAGCTGCATCCGTTACTGTGTGAGCGGCTCATCGTCAAGCCATCAGAATACTGGATTCAAGGTTTGAACCGGTTAGAGGTCCCCTGCGGTCCCGTCAACACGGTAGATCAGGCTTTTGCCGACCCTCAGGTACAACATCGGAAAATGGTGATTTCCATACCTTATTCCGACGCAGCCGGTGGTGAGATCAAGATGGTCGCAAATCCCTTGAAGTTCAGTGCCACACCGGTACGTTATTCTCTATCGCCACCTAAACTGGGTCAGGATAGCGATGTAGTGCTACAGTCCGTGCTCGGTCTTGATACCGAGGCAATTGCCAAATTGCGGGAACAAGGTGTGATTTAACCGATCGCCTGGCGAGAGCTTTCTGAATCACCACTATCCAGTTCGGCAGTAGAATCCAGGCGCATATTGTCAATTAAGCGAATGCCGCCGATGCGTGCTGCGACCAATGCTTGTGCTCTGACGAGGTACCCTTTGGGGGCTTGTTTTGTCCATTGATCCGGATCACGAAGCGTAGCATAAACAATCTCAACACCGGCGTTATCAAGGCTTTCCCAAAGCAAGGATTCCAGTATTTGTGCGTCACGTTCACCCGCTTGCCAAGCGCTGCGGGTACAACGCAAGGCTACAGACAGACAACGGGCATGGCGTCGCTGAATATCATCGAGCCCTCGGTTGCGAGATGATCGGGCCAGGCCACCAGGTTCCCGGGAGGTTTGGCAGACCACAACCTCAGGATAGCCCATTTTTCTGGCCAGATCTCGCACCACCAGTGATTGCTGAAAATCTTTTTCACCAAAATAGGTACGACTGGGTTTTGTTACTTCAAACAAACGCTTGACGATAGTGGCTACGCCTGCGAAATGGCCGGGTCGGCTGTCACCCTCAAGTCCCAGGCTGTAAGGACCTGGCTCCTGCATGGGTATTTGTTCAGGCTTTAACTGTGGGAAAAAGGCATCAAGAGTACCGAAAAAAACCATATGGCAGCCAATCCTGTCAAGAAGCTGAACGTCCTGGTCCGGACTGAGCGGGTAAGACAATAAATCACTGTGTTCATTAAATTGCAATGGATTAACAAAAATACTCGCGCATACCCGGTCATTTTCCTGCAGGGCCCTTCTAACCAGGGAGAGGTGACCTTCATGCAATGCACCCATAGTGGGTACAAGACCAATTTGAAGGCCTTGTGTTCGCATTTTCCGGCACCACATTGAGGCAGTAGCCGGTTCGGATAATCGTTCAATCATGTGTATAAGAATGCCATATTGCAGTGCAACATGTCCATCACGATCTTATTCTAAAGAGAGCATCACGGGCCAAAGAGAGAATCACGGATTTATTATGGACTAACGATATAGTGCAATTTTTCGGACATATTCGGATGCAGCATCATCAAGTTGCTGAATTTCCGGTACAGTCAGTTCTCTTACTTTTCTGGCAGGGGCGCCGAGGATGAGAGAGTTGTCCTCAAAAACTTTATTTTCTGTGATGAGCGCACCGGCACCAACCAGGCAATGGTGGCCGATACGGGCGCCATTGAGTACGCTGCTATGAATGCCGATCAGGCTGCCAGAAGCGATCTGACAACCATGCAGCATGGCCTGATGACCAACGGTAACCCTGGGGCCCAGGCTCATCGGTAGTCCCGGGTCCGTATGCACGACTACACCATCCTGGATGTTGCATTCATCACCGATATCGATGAGGTCGTTGTCTGCACGGATGACTGCACCGAACCAGACCGAGCAGTGTTTGCCAAGATGTACGGAACCGATGATACTGGCGTTATTAGCAACGAAACAGCTATTGTGGATGTGCGGTTGCTTGCCTGGCAATCCCAGAATCATGGCAAGCGGCTTTGCAGGGCTTCATCACTAGAGCCTTGAAGACGCTCTAGCAGCGATTGTCCCAGCATACCCAAGCGTTCCTGTAACGGTGGTTTAATGGTGTATTGGACACCGATCATATCCTTTTTCTGGCGTTGTTCAAGCAGGAAGCTGTCACTGGTTTGCAGCTTATCCACCAGATTAAATTCTATGGCATGACTGGCAAACCAATGTTCACCGGTAGCCACCTGGTCGATATTTACCACAGGTCGGCAGCGGGTGATATAGTCCTTGAATAAATCGTGGGTTTGCTGCAACTCCTCGTGCATTTTGTTGCGAGCCTTGTCTGTATTTTCTCCAAACAGGGTAATGGTGCGTTTGTATTCACCGGCTGTGAACTGTTCGTAATCGATGTTGTGACTTTTTAGTAATCGATTGAAGTTGGGTAACTGGGCCACAACGCCTATAGACCCGACAATGGCAAAGGGTGCAGCGATAATCTGGTCGGCAACACAGGCCATGAGATAGCCGCCACTGGCAGCAACTTTATCAACCGCTACCGTAAGGTGGATTTCCTGTTCCCGAAAGCGCTGCAACTGGGATGCCGCCAGTCCGTAGCCGTGAACAACCCCACCGGGGCTTTCCAATCGCAAGAGTACCTCATCGCCATCTTGTGCTGCCAGTAGTACAGCATCTACCTCCCGGCGCAGGTTTGCGACCCTGTTGGCACGTAGGTCTCCCTTGAAATCGAGTACAAAAAGATGCTTGTTTGATGTTGACTTGCGTTTCAACTTCAGCTGTTTTTTGTGCATTTTATGGATGCTCTTCAATTCCTTAGCGGGCAGAAAGGACGACTGCATTTCTAAAGCCATCTGTTGATATTCTTTATTTAGATCATGAATATCGAGGTGTTCCCGATTTTTGTGGCGAGATCCTTTGCTGGTCATCGATACCATGCCACCAACGATGGCCAGAATCGCAATAACAATAATGACCGCTTCGGTCAAAAATAATGTGAAATCATAAACCCAGTTTATCATTGCGAATCTCCAGTGTTGGATTTTCCATAAGTTGATTTTTTTGACCGGTTGTCTCGCAGCGTGATAGTGCGATTAAAAGCCAGTTGTTGTTTTTGCTGGTTATTGCTGTCTGGGTAAAAATAACCCAATCTTTCGAATTGATAGTGGCAATCATCGGTTGCCTGAGCGAGTGAAGCCTCGAGTTGCGCGTTGTTGATGACTGTGATTGAATCGGTATTAAGTTCATTAATAAAGTTATCACTGTCCGGTGTTGGTGCGGTGAACAGACGATCATAGAGTCGTACCTGTGCAGTCACTGCGTGTGCCGCAGATACCCAGTGTAAGGTGGCCTTGACTTTGCGCCCATCGGCTGCTGATCCGCCACGCGTCAAGGGGTCGTAATGACAACGCAAGGCAATGATCTCACCACTTGATGTATCGCGTATCACCTCTTCACAACGAATCAGATAGGCATAGCGCAACCGAACTTCGCGGCCGGGAGCGAGTCGAAAAAACTTCTTCGGGGGATTTTCCATAAAATCCGAGCGCTCAATATACAATTCGCGGGAAAATAATAATTGGCGATGACCCAGTTCCGGTCGATTCGGGTGGTTTGGAGCCGGGAGTAATTCTGACTGCCCAGCTGGGTAATTGGTAATGATAATTTTCAGGGGATCGAGTACCGCCATCGCACGAGGGGCATCATGGTCCAATTGCTGGCGAATACAAAAATCCAATAGACTGGATTCAATTTGCTGATCTTTACGGGTGACCCCAATCCGATTACAGAAATCACGTATTGCTGCAGCGGGCACACCACGCCTGCGCATACCGGAAAGTGTGGGCATCCGGGGGTCATCCCATCCGCTTACGACCTTCTCATTAACCAGGCGAGTTAGCATCCTTTTGCTGGTCAAGGTGTAATCCAGCGAGAGCCGTGAAAATTCGATCTGTTGTGGATGGCAGGGCACGTCTACTTGTTGCAGGATCCAGTCGTAAAGTGGCCGGTGGTCTTCAAATTCCAGGGTACAAAGCGAATGGGTAACACCTTCTATGGCATCGGAAAGACAATGGGTGAAATCATAGGTAGGGTAGATGCACCACTGGGTGCCGGTGAGATGGTGGCGTAGGTGACGGATACGATAAAGTACCGGATCGCGCATATTCAGGTTTGGTGAGGCCATGTCGATTTTGGCTCGTAGCACCTGTTCGCCGTCACAGAATTCTCCTGCCCGCATGCGCCGAAAAAAATCCAGGTTTTCCTCAGTTGTTCGCTGTCGATAGGGGCTGTCGCTACCCACTTCAGTCAGGGTGCCCCGCAGGACTCGAATCTGCTCGGCATCCAGGCTGCAGACATAGGCGACTTTTCTCTCAATCAATTGCTCTGCGAATTGGTAAAGTTGTTCAAAATAATCGGAGGCATGGTGACTTTTGCCCTGCCACTGAAAACCCAGCCATTTTACATCAGCCTCAATCTGGCGTACAAAATCCTCATCTTCACGAGCCGGATTCGTATCGTCGAATCGCAAATTACATTGCCCACTAAATTCCCTTGCAATGCCGAAGTTCAGGCAAATCGATTTGGCGTGGCCGATGTGCAGATAACCATTTGGTTCCGGAGGGAATCGGGTGACCACCTTGCCGTTATTCTTGCCATCAGCAAGATCTTTAGTAATAATTTGACGAATAAAATCAATAGGCTTTGACATAAAGAATGTGTTGAATTCAGTGCGGGGTTCAGGAGCGGGAATGCCGATTATTTCGGTTGCGCAGTATACCGGCTAAGAAGCTGTCCGAGAACAGAATATGAGAGACTCTCGGACAGCCTCCTAGGCCTTGAGGTCAATACCGGTTAGCATCGCCCACATCATCCAGAAAAGTTGATTTTTCGAAAGGGTTGTTCGGGGCATAACGAATTACCAGATACCCGCTTACTGCAAGAACAACCAACACCACGGCAATACCAATAATTAACCTGGATCGTTTGTTACTGTGTTTAGCCATTATAACCTCGTTTTGAAAACAGATATCTACCCAACACAATAAATAGTCCCACCATTATGCAACGCACCCCTTTCCAAGATTGGGGAGCCAATACGTTACTCTGAAGTAACGATCCGGCGTATTCATCTTTTGTCCCATTACGTACGGCGTGTGTTCGTACTTGAATGCTCACATATGACCTATATGCTCACATTCTCCGTGCGAACATGCCTTGTACTGAACCAAAATCTAAATACGCTGAATCGTTACACTCTAAAAGCATTGTGAATTCCATTCTACGCAAATACCACTTTTGCGTTATCGGAGGAAGTCATTCATTGATTATCGAGATAAGGCTCCCAGATCTTAACCTTGCCATCAGCGCCAGCAGAGACCAAGCGAGCACCATTGGGGGATAGAGCCAGGGCGGTGACCGCGGCATCATGCGCAGCAATATTTTGTATGGTTTTTCCGGTTCGTACATTCCAGACCCGTATTGAGCCATCACCTGATCCAGAGAGCAAGTGGCGTGAGTCTGGTGTAAACAGTAGGCTGTTAATGGCTTCTGTGTGGCCTCTGAAAACCCTGCTGCGGCCCTTGGGTAATGGATATACACGAATGGTTGTATCGGCACTGGCTGTGGCAAGATAGTGTCCATCAGGAGAGAACGCCACTGCGTTTACGGCTGCTTGGTGATCGCTAAGTACTCGAATCAGTGTCCCCTGTTTGATATTCCACAGGCGGACCGTGTCATCGAGGCTTGCTGATGCCAGTTGCTTGCCATCAGGAGAGAATTCGAGATCTTTGATCCAGTTGATATGGCCATCAAAGGCACCTTTTGCCTCACCACTGATCGGGTCCCAGAGAATAATGTTGTTGTTGGTGCCTCCGGATGCCAGCAGTTTGCCATTTGGGGCATAGGCCAGGGTTCGGACTTGTCGTTTGTGTCCCAGCAGAGTTCTTACCTGGGCACCCGTGTTGCTGTCCCAGATCTTGATGGTGCCATCCCAGCTGCTGGATGCCAGCCACTTGCCGGTTGGGGAGAAACGTACATCCGTGATCCAGTTGCTATGCCCTTCCAGGACGTTGATTAGGCGACCCGTTTGCATATTCCAAAGTCGCAGTTTGTCGTCGGTGCCCGCTGAGGCCAAAAGTTGACCATCGGGGGAAACGGCTACGGCATAGACCTTATCCTGATCACTTTGCAGAACCCGCAATAGCCGATAGCGTAGTATGGGTGCTGCACGGGCAAGCAGTTTGGTAGATTTCCCGGATTTTTTCTGGATGGATTTTTTGGAAATGACAGCAAGTTTGCGCTTTGCTAGTTGTTTCTCAAGTCGACTGATGCGGTCTTTTAGTGGGCTTAGTCGTTGCAGTTTTTTTTCAATCCGGGTTAGTCTCGTGTGCATTCCGGTCAGGTCGTTAATCATGGAGCGTCGATCTTCGGAAATCACCAGCAGTTGTTTCTTCAGGCTCTCTGATAACCGGGTGGTTTCCTCTTTGAGCGTTCTGAAATCGTCCAATTGATTTTTGAACAGTTTTTGCGAAGCCTGAAGTTTGTCGATTTCTGTGCGCAATAAATCCAGCTCGGTTTTTTGTGGCAGTTTATCGACTGCATCACTGAGTTGGCTGATTTTTGCCTGTAGGACCGTAACTTCGCTTATCACACCTTTGGCATCGATAAAAGCCTTGATCAGTACAGCCATACCGATGGTGATGACTGGAATCAGGATTGCTGCCGCAATCCAGAGTTGCCACTCTTTTAGTTTCCCTGGTAGTTTCCCAGGTTTATGGGTATGAGTAGCCGTAGCCATATCGGCCTGAACCGTGCTGGGATCAGCACCTGTGGAAAGGGTGGCTAACGAAGGCTCTTTGCGACCTGTGCTGGCAACAGGTTCGTCGTCACCAGAATCAGTATCACTGAGATTGATGATTTGCTCGGCTAAAACAGAATCATCCTTTCTACGCAAGGTTTCTGCCTGGTCAGGTTCCTCTTCAACCAGATCGAAGGGGTCGTCGGAAAGTTCTACTTCATTGATTTCATCAAGCCGATTATCACTAGCCCAAGCATCCAGATCGGGGGCCACCTCCGTCCCTTTATCTGCTGTATCAAGGGGATTATTGTTGTCCTGCTTGTCGGCTGCGTTTTGTTCAGCCATGTGTTTGCCTGTTAATTCTCGATGTTGACTGTGTTGTCGTATTATCGGCTGAAATTGCCATTTCTTGACGGCTAATCCGTAGCAGATGGTAACACAGGATTACTTCTTGCGTTCATTGGCCGCATGATCCACTGTGTGGCCACTCTGTTTTATAGACCCTTGACCCAGGTAGTTGGCAGTTTCTCGATCATCTTCTATAAGCAGGATACGCATCGTATACAAGCTTATCCAAACAGTTGCCCCTGCAGGACTTGTATCAGCTCACTAATATCCTGATGCGTGGTATTAAAAGCGCAGACCAGTCGAACCCGCTTTCGGTTATTGGCAAGCGACGTGGCATGTACCGGAAAACCACCTGCTACAGCGGCCTTGAACAAGGAGGTGGGCATATCCGCAAAGACTTCGTTAGCTTCGACGGCAAAGGCCAATTCGATATCCGGCAAGGTCAGCAGTGATTGTGCCAGCTCCCGGGCCATGGCGTTGGCATGGCGGGCATAATCCAGCCAGCGATCCTGTGCCAGATAGGCAGTGAACTGGGCTGCGACAAAACGCATTTTAGAGTATAGATGGCCACCGCGCTTACGCCGCCAGGCAAAACTTGCCGCCTGCTCCGGATTGAAGAAAATTACCGCTTCAGCCGCCATCGCACCATTCTTACTGGCGCCCAGGCAGAGGACATCAACACCACAACGCCAGGACATTTCTGCCGGGCTGCAACCGAGTGTGACGAGGGCATTGGCAAAGCGGGTACCGTCCATATGGACCGAAAGTCCGGCGGCGTGGGCCAATGCGGCAATGGTACGAATTTCCTCAATTTGATAGAGGGTGCCCATTTCGCTGGCCTGGGTCAGACTGATGGCCGTGGTCTGCACACTATGGACACTTTCGTGCCGATTATCCAGCACTTCACGAATTGTTGTCTCCTGCAATTTGCCCTCTGATCCAGGTAAAGGCAACAGTCGTGCCCCTGCGGCGTAAAACTCTGGTGCTGCACATTCGGCGTGCATGATATGGGCCAGTTGATGGCAATATATACCACCATAAGGTGGCGTCAGACATGATAGCGCCAGAGCATTTGCAGCCGTGCCGGTGGTAACCAGGAAAGCACTGACCTCGGTATCAAATACGTTGCTGATTTTTTCGGTAAGGGCCCGGGTCAAGGCATCTTCGCCATAGGGCTGGGTTGTGCCGA
The DNA here is from genome assembly GCA_011052285.1 of Gammaproteobacteria bacterium. Taxonomy (GTDB): domain Bacteria; phylum Pseudomonadota; class Gammaproteobacteria; order Arenicellales; family DRJH01; genus DRJH01. Next base: position 769 of record DRJH01000267.1, on the reverse strand, counting down.
TATTAGCGGCCACCATGGCGTCCAGAATCTCTGGTGCTATGCCGGTCTCGTTATCACTGCCGAAAGTCATGGATAGGTTGTCCTTTAGGATCAATGGATCAACACCCAGTTTACTGCAGTTCCCGTTAGTTGTGGTTCTCAATTCTCGGACAGCTTCCCAGGAGGCTGTCCCCCGCAATATTCGCTTCATTATTGTGAAGTGGGAAACAGGTAGCCAAAGTTGCTCAGTTAACGAGCTCAGTAGCTAAAAAGGCCTTACAAACCCGGTGTAGTCGCAGTGGGTCCATAGCACCACATAATTCCCGAATGGAATGCATGGCCAACTGGGCAATTCCAACATCGACTGTGTCAATACCGGTTTCAGCTGCAGAAATTGGGCCAATGGTACTGCCACAGGCCAGGTCAGAGCGACTTACGAAATCCTGTACTGGCACATGTTGCTGCCGGCAAAGTTCCCGGAACAAGGCGATTCCCCGGCTGGTGCTGGCATAACGTTGGTTGGCATTGGTTTTAAGAACCGGGCCACCATTGAGTCGTGGTAGATGTAGGCCATCATGCCGCTTGGCAAAGTTGGGATGTACGGCATGCGCGTTGTCGGCTGAGATCAGTAGAGAGCGGCGTAAGCAGCGTTGTCTCTTGCCCGGCTCAGGAAGCAGGCGCTGCAGGATATCGCTAAGAAAACTGCCAGCGGCACCAACCGCAGAGACACTGCCCACTTCTTCGTGATCAGTGCAGACCATCAGTGCCGGGAACGTGCTCCGGGTTTCTG
>DRJH01000266.1 GCA_011052285.1 Gammaproteobacteria bacterium | reverse complement strand
TTGCATCGTGGCCATCCGCCAACCTTCTGGCAGCTGATCTTTAAAGCCCATTTTCTCCATAAAGGTACGCATCGTCGCCGGCGTATCATTGCGGTCAAACGATATGGTCAACACGTTATAATCCTTGCCGATCGTCCAGCGCTTGACATCTTGCAAGGTCGTAGCAAGCGTTTTATTGATCACCGAGCAAGCCCCATCGCAGGTGAAATAAGACATTACCAGGATCAAGGGCTTGGGAGGCAGATCACCTAGTCGAAAGATTTTTCCATCCGAACCATTGAGGACATAATCGCCGGATACCTTGGTGCCAAGAAAATTCTTTTCATCGATCTGCAAAATACTCGGATCAATCGTGGAATTCTCAGGGATATCACCAAAGGCCGCCGCTGCGGTTTCAGACCACATCGTCATGGCGATGCACACTGTCATCAAGCAGCGCACCACCCCCCCGGTGGATATTGGTACAGGCACAGTCATGGCTCGCGTTACCGGCAACCAACCATCACATGAAATAGACTTGCAGCAGGACCCACAGTCCCAGCACATTGACAAAATGGACGTACATGGTCATGGATCGGGCGTAAGAATAACTCAACTTGCCCTTCATGGCGCTGGGCACACAGGTCAACATTAAGAGCAGGCCAATCAATACATGAGCAAAGTGGATACCCGTCAAACCATAGAGTGCGGTTGATGCCGCATTGGTGCTGATTTCAAAGCCCTGTGCAAGCAAACTATTCCAGCCGGAAATGGTCAGCCACATGAAAACGATCCAGATGGCTGCGGACAATAAGACTAAACGGGTAAACCCGGCCGCATCATCCTGCAGCTGTTTTTTACGTGCCAACCCGATGGTGATGCTCGACACCAGCAGTATCAGGGTGGCAATCACCGGGCCACTAACTGCGATATCAGGTGTCCCTTCCGGCGGCCACACCGGTGAACCGAGGCGTGCGGTCCAATACCCTGCCAACACTGCACCGATGGTCATGATCTCCGTACCGATAAACATCAGCATGGCTGGAGGACTCCAGTCCTCATCCTTGATCACACCGATGGTCTGTGATGCCCAACCCAGGCCACCATAGATCGTCAGCAACGCCCCGATGGCCAGAAAGATAACAGCCACCAATCCATTGTCGTAGACGTAGTTGAACATGAAAGCCCAGGGCAAGAAAAAAGCCGTACCAAAACCAACCAGCATCGGATAGGGGCTGGTATGCCAATGGGCAGTATAATGTTTGATGTCTTCACTCATTACTAAACCTCCTCAATTTAGTCTTTTAGGTACTGCTCAGTCATCCAGGCACCTCAAGGATGACCACCGACGCCGGCACCGATTCATGTCCCGACACTGACCACGATCCACTTCCACACACGCTGTTACCAGCACCCGAAATGCCACTCCAACAACTCCCAAAAAGCATACAAATAAATCCGCTGTGCAATCAGTAAGGACACTATAGTGAAAGTTTTTGATCTATGTCAATATTTTTTTACCCCTCTGAAACCTCTAAAATAAATCTTAGAAAGTGGGTGTATCTATATGATTATAAATATATATTAATATTTAATTGCCTAAATTAATACTTATTATGGTACAAATTTTTTGGCCTCAACGCCTAATTTCCAACCAACATGCTATGAATTAGCAGCAACTGTGCAGCTTTTTTCTGGCCACTTGACTCGACGATTTTTTAGCCCCTGAAGCTGGGTATTTTTATGCCGTCGGTATACACTTTCCCACCATGTCCGAACACACTACCGAAGGCCGCCAACAAGCCAGCAACAGAATCACACTCATCGGTGCTTTCGCCAATATCATACTGACCTCGGTACAGATCATACTTGGCATTATCGGCCATTCTCAGGCCCTGATCGCCGATGGCCTGCATACCCTGTCAGACCTGATCACGGATGTGTTGGTGCTGGTGGCCGTCAAACACGGCGCCCAGGCCGCAGACGACGACCACCCATACGGCCATTCCCGTTACGAAACTGCAGCCACTGTTCTCCTCGGGATCATTTTGATCGCTGTGGCCTTTGGTATCGGCTACCGGGCGCTGCAACGGTTACTGACTCTGGGCAACCTGGTTACCCCATCAAGCTACACACTGATCGCGGCTGCGGCATCAATTGTGGTCAAAGAAAGCCTCTACCGGTACACCATCCGGGTGGCACGCCGCCACCGGTCAGCAATCCTCGAGGCCAACGCCTGGCATCACCGCAGTGATGCTATCTCTTCGGTTATCGTCTTGATCGGTATCGCCGGTAGCCTCGCCGGTTGGCGATGGCTGGATCCGGCTGCGGCGCTGGCCGTGGCCCTGATGATCGTACACATCGGCTGGCGGCTAGGTCAGAATGCCATGAAGGAACTGGTTGATACCGGACTGGATCCCGAAGAGATTGCAGCCTTAAGAGCGACCATTCATGGAGTTGACGGTGTGCACAGCATCCATTCCCTGCGCACACGACGTATGGGTGGAAAAATCCTGGTCGATGTTCACTTGCAGGTGGATGGCATGATCAGTGTATCCGAGGGACATCTGATCAGCGAAACCGTGCGCAGTCGGCTGTTACGCCAAAATGACAGTATTCTCGATGTGCTGGTACATATCGACCCGGAAAATGATGAGGTGTTCTCTCCGGCCGTAGGCTTACCACTACGAGGTGAGCTGCTGCCACGTCTGCAGCAGGCATTCGAGAGCATCCCCCAAGCCGAACAAATCCGGCGACTGACCCTGCATTACCTGGGTGGCAAGATCGTGGTCGATCTGCTGCTGCCATTAACTACACTGGACAGTACGGTGGATCGTGATGCTCTGCAACAGCAGTTCACTCAAGCTGTTGCTGATTTGCACGATGTTGAAGCGGTACATACTTATTTTGAATAAATGCACCCTTTTAGTGCATTAGCAAATTGCAGATCGCCTCGGTGATCTGCCATCAATTCAATAGAATCAATGATATAAAAATTATCCTCACCATGGCACGATAGTTGCTTTACAATATCAACATGCTTTACTATGCACCAACTTTGTGCATATCTTTCACACCTTTTAACTAAACTACTGGAGACTCCCCTAATGTCCGCTGATGTACTCAAAATGATTGCAGAACACGATGTCAAGTTCGTCGATTTTCGTTTTACCGACACCAAGGGTAAGGAGCAACATGTCTCCTTTCCCGCCAGCACGGTAGAAGAGTCAGATTTTGAGGAAGGCCGTATGTTTGACGGTTCCTCAATTTCCGGTTGGAAGGGCATTAATGAGTCCGACATGATCCTGCTCCCTGATGCGGCCACCGCCATGCTCGACCCTTTCACCCAGGAATCCACGCTGATGCTACGCTGTGACATCATTGAGCCATCCACCATGCAGGGCTATGACCGTGATCCACGTTCAATTGCCAAACGTGCCGAGGCCTATTTGAAATCTACCGGCATTGCTGATCAGATATTTTTCGGCCCTGAAGCGGAGTTTTTTGTCTTCGATGATGTGCGCTGGAGTAGCGGCCTGAACCATGCCAGCTTTGAAGTCGACTCTTCCGAGGGCAGCTGGAATACCGGCAGAGAATTCGAAGACCGCAATACCGGACACCGACCGGGCGTTAAAGGTGGCTATTTTCCGGTACCTCCGGTCGACTCCCT